>NZ_JBHNSQ010000085.1:0-1034 GCF_059085665.1 Actinotignum sp. usb-actsch-213 | reverse complement strand
TCTAGCAATGAGAACAGACGAGGAACTACTTGCCGAAATTGAAAGCGATGCGGACATTGATTCCGAACGGCTTATCACGGATCCAGAGCGAGTAAAAATAGCTGCCGCACAAATTCGGATCAAAATCGCACAACGCGCACGTGATGAGGCAGTTACACATGCCCGAAAATGTACGAATTAGCGGGCCAAACCCCGGCTTCTCCGGCAAGAACACATCAAATTCGCACCAAGTCTTGTTTCCCCCACTCTCCGAGGCGCCTTTAACCTGCCTGTAGAGAAAGGCCCCGGTCATTTGTGCATTGCTAAAAGCTAGAGGCCTGACCGGGGGTCTATCACTAGTCAATCTACTTGGACAGCTGCCGAACAGCAATGGGAGATGCGTACACTCCAGCCTTTCTAACCTCCCCGCAGCGCATAGTCGCGATACCGTGTGCGCAGCTCATCGCGATCTTGCCTCATCAGCGCTTCGATAGCCTTCGCCAGCTTTGCGGCGTCGTAATGCTTCTTGAACAGCGCCTTGGCATCGCGCTTGAACTGATGTGTACGGAAGACGCTAGTCAGCCTCATTGAGATCCGCCATCAGTTCAGCGACGCTACCAAACGAAGCGCCGGTGCGGGACTCAACTTCAGCTCTCGCCACGGCACTGGCCGCAAACCCAGCCAGGCCAGATGTGAAACATAACGCACCTGGCCTCTAAATTTTGTTCTCGCCGAGCAACGATGTAAACTCTTATCTGTCGCAAAACGAGGCGGGTTAATCGCTCGCCTCCTCAATTTTTTATTGAGGAGCTTGCTGGTAGCCACCTCGTGACTGTGCGCTCGTAGCTCAGTGGATAGAGCATCTGACTACGGATCAGAAGGTCGGGGGTTCGAATCCCTTCGAGCGCGCGAAGCTCCTCCTCGGTGACGCAAATCCCGGTGGGGAGCAATTTCTTTTTCCGCACCCGAGGCACCCAAGCCCGGCCACAAAACCTAACGCGAATGCTTCAGGAACGCCGGCAAATTGACCGGGTTGAAGGGTTAATAGACAAAAA
>NZ_JBHNSQ010000084.1:0-41258 GCF_059085665.1 Actinotignum sp. usb-actsch-213 | reverse complement strand
TAGTTCGCCGCGCCTTCAGCTGCGCCGTCGTTCTTCTTTTCCGCCTTGGCGCCCTTCCCGGAAGCCTTTGCGGAAGCGGGCGAGGCGCCCTCGAGCTGGGTATCGACGAGCTCTTCGGCGGCCGGATCATCCTGATCGGCTTCGGCGTGCTCGAGGCTGGCCTTGGCCTTGTGATCGTAGATCTCCACCTGGGCGTTCGTGGCCGATTGCGAGGCCGAGGGCCGCGAGGAGTCACCCTTGCGTGCCTTCGCCGCGCGGCGGCGGGCCGCCTCACCGGTGCCGAGGTCAGCGAGCACATCCACGCCGCGCGAGGCGGTGTAGCCCACTTCGCCTTCGAAGGCGTCCACGATGAGGGTGCGCAGCTCGGAGACGAGCGGGGCCTTCGGGTTGGCCGGGGTGCACTGGTCTTCCAGGGCGCGGTCGGCCAGCCAGTCGAGCTTGGGCTCGAGCGCTTCCCAGGTCACCCCGTTGGCCTTGAGGCTCATCTCGATACCGAGATCCTCGGCGAGCTTAGTGACCTCGTCGATGAGGGATTGCACGCCCTCTTCGGTGGTCGAGGCCGGGAAGCCCATGTACCGCGCGAATTCCGCGAGGTCTTCGTCGGCGCGGTAGTGCTCGTAGGCCGGGAAGATGGAGTGCTTGTAGGGCTTGGTGGCGTTGTAGCGAATAACATGCGGCAGGAAGATCGCGTTGGTGCGACCGTGCGCAATATCGAATTCACCGCCAACCTTGTGCGAGAGCGAGTGCACAATGCCCAGGAACGCGTTCGCGAAGGCCATACCGGCCATAGCCGAAGCGTTGTGGACCTTTTCCTTCGCTTCCATATCGCCATCCAGCACGGACTTGCGCAGGTTGGCGAAGATGAGCTGGGCGGCGCGAATGGACAGGCCGCGGGTGTAATCGCTGGCCATCGTGGACACGTACGATTCAATCGCGTGCGTGAGCGCGTCCATACCGGAATCGGCGGCGGTGCGCGCGGGCACCGAATCCACGTACTGCGCATCCACAATCGCCACATTCGGGGTAATCGCGTAATCGGCGAAGGGGTACTTGACGTGGGTTTCGGCGTCGGTAATCACCGCGAAAGGCGTACATTCCGAACCGGTACCCGAGGTGGTCGGGATGGCCACGAACTGCGCCTTGCGCCCCAGCTTCGGGAAGCGGTAGGTGCGCTTGCGAATATCCATGAACTTCTGCTTCATGCCGAAGTACGAGGATTCGGGATGTTCGTAGAAGAGCCACATGGCCTTCGCGGCGTCCATGGGGGAACCGCCGCCCAGGGCGATAATGCAATCGGGCTGGAATTCTTCCATGAGTTTCGCCCCGCGGAACACCGTGGTCGAGGAAGGGTTGGGTTCCACGTCCTGGAAGATGTTCCAGGCGACGTCGTCCCGGCGGGCCTTGAGGTGATCGATAATAACGTCCACGTAGCCGTTCATGACCATGCCCGGGTCGGTGACGATGAAGACACGCGAGATCGCGGGCATCTTCTGCAGGTACTGCGTGGAGTACCGCTCGAAGTACGTCTTCGGCGGAACCTTGAACCACTGCATATTGTTACGCCTTTCCGCAATTCGCTTGATATTAATGAGGTCGACGGCGCTGACGTTATGCGAGACGGAATTCCGCCCGTAGGAACCGCACCCGAGCGTCATGGAGGGGATGAGGCCGTTGTAAACGTCGCCGATGCCACCCAGCGCGGAAGGAGCGTTGACGATAATGCGGCAGGCCTTCATACGCAGGCCGTATTCGCGCGCCACGTCCTTATCTTCCGTGTGGATCACCGCGGTGTGGCCCAGGCCGCCGAAACGCAGCAGCTTTTCGGCCACGTCGAAGCCTTCGGCATCGCCTTCCACGGTGGTGTAGCCGAGCACCGGGCACAACTTCTCACGCGAGAAGGGTTCTTCGGGGCCCAGGCCCTCCAGCTCAACAAGGAGGATCTTCGTTCCGGTGGGAACGTCAATGCCCGCACCTTCGGCGATGCGGTCCGCGTTCATACCCACAACGTCGGCGCTGATGGTGCCATCCGCCTTGACCATGAACTTAGCAAGCTTCTTCTTTTCCTCCGGGGTGACAATATGGCAGCCCATGCGCTCGAATTCGGCGAGCAGTTCTTCGCGGATCGAGGCATCGATCACGAGGGACTGTTCGGAAGCGCAGATCATGCCGTTATCGAAAGTCTTCGAGAGGATGAGGTCATTAACGGTGCGCTTGATCTTGGCGGTCTTGTGCACGTACACCGGGGCATTGCCCGGACCCACGCCCAGGGCCGGCTTGCCGGTGGAGTAGGCGGAGGCCACCATGCCCGCTCCCCCGGTGGCGAGGGCCAGGGAGATGGAATCGTGGTTGAGCAGGGTCTTCGTGGCTTCCAGGGAGGGAGTTTCGATCCACTGGATGCAGTGTTCGGGGGCGCCGGCGGCAATCGCGGCGTCCAGCATGACCTGCGCGGCCAGCGCCGAAGACTTTTGCGCACTGGGATGGAACGCAAAAATAATCGGGTTGCGGGTCATAATCGAGATGATGCACTTGAACATCGTGGTGGACGTCGGGTTGGTCACCGGGGTCACTCCGGCGATCACGCCCACGGGCTCGGCAATTTCGATAATGCCCTTTTGCTTATCCTGGCGAATAATTCCCACGGTGCGGTCATACTTGATGGAGTTCCAGATGTATTCCGTGGCGAAAAGATTCTTGATGCACTTATCTTCGTAGAGGCCGCGGCCAGTTTCTTCAATGGCGGCCTTGGCGAGCACCATGTGCTGATCAACCCCGGCAAGGGCCATCGCGTGCACAATCGCATTAATCTTTTCTTGATCGAAGGCATCGAATTCTTCGAGGGCGGATATTGCCTGCGATGCCAAGCGATCGATCATGTCACCAACGTCGGTGCGGTCACCAATTTGCTGAGTGGTAGCCATAGTTCGCTTTCTCCCGATGGATCCGCGCCTGTGTCACCTTCGGCATATAGCGTTGCCCCGCGCTGCGGGAGGCCCGCCGTGCGGGAGAACGCCGGCTCTTGACGAACCACGCGCGTTTCCGTGCGAGCCGTGATGCCGGTTGCCGGCTCCATCGTCGCTCGCGCCTTTACCTTAGCGAATGAAAGATGCTTGCGTTGTAGCGCAGCTCGCACCGGGCGCGCCGCGGAATGAGCGCGGGGAAAGTCGGGACTTTCTGCCCGTTACCTGCGGTTTTACGCGCGGAAAACGCACTGAAAAGCCCTGAAAATTCCTCAGAAAATCGCGGCTCGCGCGCGCGGTGCGACGCAAAAAGTAAAAGTCAGACAACTTTGCGGGACTGATGTCCTCTTCTTCGCCGCCCGCAAAGTTATTTTTTTCACGACGGCGCTAGCCGGGCGCGGGGTGCTTCGGCGGGTGATGTGAAGCTTCGCGGGGCTCCACTCATACCCTTAGTCGTCCAACTCCTCCTCGTAATCCTCCCGGACCGCGCCGGTAGAGCCTGTAAGAAGAACACCGCCATCGACAATAGAACCGGGTTGCGGTGCCGGCTCAATATCAATGGGGAGAGCCAGCTTGATGGGGAAGCCGCAATCAGCGTCGATGCTGTACCACTTTTTACCTGTACGGCTATTCGTGACAATCTCAACGTTCTCACACACTGCCGTGAAGAGGGCACTGGGACTGGCTTCATCGGGCTCACACTCGCCCTCGTATAGGTCGAAAAGATCTGGACTCATGATGAGTTTCGGACCGAAAGTGAAGCTGTCGTCACCGATGGATTCCTTAGCTTTCTCCCACTCTTCAAGGGTCGGAAATACCTCGAGGGCCACCCCAATAGCGGCTAAGTGATAGTTAGTGTAGTGAGCCAGATCGCCGGTGCTGTAGGCATAGCGAACGGAATGGTGGATGGGATACATGTGGGGGTCATCCACACACACGAGCACGCGCGTGAGGAGCCACTTATCCGCATCTTCCTCGTTGAAGTCCGGATCATCGAAGATCCCTGGATCGTCGAAGAAAGCCGGATCGTATACATCTACGAGCGCAAGCCCCGGCGCCAACTGGAAAGCACTCACCACGTGCCCAGCGGAACCGAGAAGCGCCATTGTTTCAGCGAAGAAACCATCCGCAGTTTTAAAGAATCCCACGCATACGCCCGAGGGGTCATCGTGAATAACAAGGAATTCGTAGTAGGGATCACCGGCCAACATTTTCATGGTGCTCAGATCCAAGCACTTCTTCAGCTCGGTAGTATCTGCCGGAAAACCCACTACCTCTAATGCACTCATTGGTTCCATGCGCTTATTTTTTCATGGAATATCTATGCAAACAATGGCATGTCGCAGTCCGCGAGCGCATAGCCAGGTAACGCTTTTTGTAATACGATAATTCTATGGATGAAACGATCAAGGGAATACCGGTTACCGAAGAACAAATACAGGCATGGGCCGCCGAAGCGGAAGCCGGCTACGATGTCGAGACTCTTACCAAACGGGGGCGGGGGCGCCCCGGGCGAGGCACCGTTCCCAGCCAGGTGGTTGCCGTCCGTTTCACGCCAGAGGAAATTAAAGCCATTGATGCTCGCGCTCGGGAGCTCAATGTTACACGCTCCGAACTGATTCGCGAAGCCGTCTTAGCATGACAATTTCACTTCATGCCTCAGCCCCTACAACCCCGTCGCGCTACTCCTGATCGCTACTCCTGGGCGTTATTGGCCGGCTCGCTGACCCGGCGCAGCGCGGGCACCAGCGCCAGGACCGCGAGCAGGGAAAGCACCAGCGCGGCCAGCAAAGCCACCAGCAGCACAGGAGAGAAAGAGGCATCCAGGGAAACAGAACGCATCTCCATGAGCAGCCAGCCCGCCCCGAAACCGGCCGCCGTTGTGATCGTGGCGATGACCGCCAGCGGCAGCACCGACTCCACCACGAGCATGGCGGCCAGCTGGCGCACCTGCATGCCGCTCAGGCGCAGAGTCAGCAAAGAGCGGCGTCGTTCCAATAACCCCGCGTACGTCGAGACCAGCAGCGACACAATCGCCACCGCAAAGGTCAGCGCAATTCCGGCGTAGACCAGGTACGTCATCGTCTCCACGGTCTTATCCACCGCCACCGCGATACCGCGCCCACCGGCGAACACAAACACGCCGCCTGGCTCGGTGAGCTGCGCATTCATGAGGACCGTGCGCACGGCCTCAATATCGCCCGGCTCGCGCAGCTCCAGCAGCACCGCGCGCGCCTCCCCGGAAATATACGCGTTGTAACTTCCCTGCACGGTTTCGGCTAATTGCATGGCATCAGGAGCTTCGACGACGGCGCCCGGCGCATCCGCCAGATCCCAGAAATTCACGCCGATCACGCCACTGCCCTGGCACGTGAGCCCCACAGCGCGAGCGGCACTCTCGCAGGGAAGCACCACCCAGGACCGCGCGAGATAAGGCACCGTGAGGGCCCTCGCCCCCGGAACATTCGCCGGAATCGCCCGGGCCGCGGCCTCGGCCTGCTCCGGGCTGAGGTTCGCGAGCACCGCGGTGGTGCTCGGCATCTTCTCCGCCACGGTCGGCACCTGCGCGCCCAGGAAATCCACTTCAGAAACCGTAGTAATAAAGAAGGTACCGGCGAAAAGCGCGAGGATCACCCCGGAAACCGAGCGGGCAATCCGCCCCGAATGCGCCCGCACGTATTTTTGGCCAATAATCATGGGCGCCCGCCGCGCCCAGCGCGCACTCAGACCGGCCAGCACGTAGATCAACCAGCGCGCCGCCACCACCAGGCCGAGCATCATGATAACCAGCGCAATCAGGAAAAGATTTTGTTCGGTGCCGGTGGCGTTATCCGGCTCGCTGGT
The DNA here is from genome assembly GCF_059085665.1 of Actinotignum sp. usb-actsch-213. NCBI lineage: Bacteria > Bacillati > Actinomycetota > Actinomycetes > Actinomycetales > Actinomycetaceae > Actinotignum > Actinotignum sp. usb-actsch-213. The sequence goes on along the minus strand of NZ_JBHNSQ010000084.1, from coordinate 35,457 downwards.
GACATACAGATAGCCAAAGATCGCGCAGGCCAGCGCGATACCGGCGAAACTGATCGGAGAGGGGCGGGTGAGAGTGCGGCGGCGTCGTACCACCCCCAGAGGCGTGGCATCGATGCGCCGCAGCCCCCACAGATTCGCTCCCACCACCATCGCAATAATCGCGAGCGCGGCAAGCGCGTAAGCCAGCGGCGTGACCGCGAGGGACTCGGCCCAGTAACGCCCGCGCGCCAGTGGAATCTCCGCGAGAAGCGGCCGCGCCACCGTGAAAAGCGCCGCGCCCAGCACGTACCCGGCCGCCGCTCCCACCAGGGCCTCAAGAATAAGAATCCCGCGCACCTGCCGCCGGGTAGCCCCCACCAGGCGCAAGGTGGCGTAGCGCTGTTCGCGCTGAGCACTGCCGAGCGCCGCCGAAATGGAAATAAGGAAAAGCACCGGGAACAGCAGCACCACCAGCCCGATGAGCAGCAGAATGAAATTCGGGTCGCTTCCGCTGGAGCCGGCCGGCTCGAAGGACGCAAGGCTGCGGGCATCTTCCACTTCGCTCAGATCGGTGCCCACCACGGCGAGGAGGTCGTCCGGGCCGTTGGTGAGCTCTTGCGGCAGCGTGCCCCGATCCACGCGCCCGAAGCGGTGGGCGACCGCCGGATTCGCGCTGGTCTCCAGCAGGGTTCGGGCACCGCGCGAGAGCAGATATTCGCCGCGGCCCGGCCAGGTAATGCCGTGCGGCTGCGCCGGATCGCTCACCCCGGCCGCGTCCACATACACAACCTCGACCTGCGCCCCACCGATCACCGCAAGGTCATCGATACCGGGGCGATACATTTTTATGTGCGACGACGCCGCAGCTGCGGGCAGATCCGAAGCATAAGGTGCATCGTGCAGCGTGTCCTCCCAGGATTCGGCGGTGCGATCCAGGGTGGCGTGGGTGAAAGCCGCGAAGGCGAGCAGGAGGACGGTTCCGAAGGCGACCGCGCCGGTGATGAGGGCGAGGCGGCCTTTGGTGCGGCTGAGGGATTGGCGTACCACGATCCAGGCCATATGCATGGTTATGCCTCCAGGATTCCGTCGCGGACGATGATCTCGCGGTCCGCGTAGGCGGCGATGGTCGGTTCGTGGGTGACGAGCACCACGGTCATGGCGTGTTCGCGGGCCAGTTGGACCAGGCCGCTCATGACGTATTCGGAGTTGAGGGAATCGAGGGAGCCGGTGGGTTCGTCGGCGAAAAGGATGCTGGGGTGGGGGCTCAGCGCGCGGGCGATGGCGATGCGCTGGGCTTCCCCGCCGGACATTTCGCCAGGTAGGGCCTTCGCGTGGTCCGCCAGGCCGACGCGTTCGAGCCAGCGGTAGGCGGTGGCGTAGGCGGCGCGTTTCTTGGTGCCGCCCAGGAGAAGCGGCACCGCGATATTATCCAGGGCGGTGAGCTCCGGGACGAGCTGGCTGAATTGGAAAACGAAGCCGAAATCCTCGCGGCGCAGCCGGGTGCGGTCGTTATCGGAAAGCGCGGTGAGCTCGCGGGGATGGGTTGCGGCCGCGGCATCCGGGGCGCCGGACTGGCTCGCGAGCTGGCGTGCGGTCGCGGCATCCGGAGCGCTGCGCCGGTCCGCCGGGGCCGGGCCGAAGTACGTGACCGTGCCGCTATCGGGAAGTTCGATGCCGGCCAGCGCGTGGAGCAGGGTCGATTTGCCCGATCCGGAGGGCCCCATAATGGCCAGGACTTCCCCGCGACGAATATCCACGCTGACGCCGCGCAAGGCCACGGTTTTGCCGTAGCTTTTCGCGAGGTCGCGGGCGGAAAGGATGATATCGCTCGCGGCTGGTGCGCCCGTGCCGATGCTAGTCATAGCGGTATTGCTCATAGCTCCTCCTTGAGCTGGTCGAGGCGCGAGGAAGTCAATTGGATCCACCGCAGATCGGCCTCGATATGGAAAATGGCGCTGTCGAGAAGAAGTTTTTCGGCCAGCGGGGCATTCTGTTTGCGGGTGGTGAGTTCGCGCATGCGCTGCTGGTGGGTGGCGCGCTGCGCTTTGAGGTAGCCGGAGGCATCTCCGGTGACGAGGAGCGAAAGAATCGTTTTGAAATAGAGGTCTTCTTGGAGGGCTAGCGCCGGAACTTCCGGAGTGGCCAGCCATTCACGCAAGGAGCGCTCCCCGGTGGTGGTGAGGGCGTAGCGCGTGCGGCTCGGGCCACCCGAACTTTCATGATCACCCACCTGCGCGACTTTGGCATCGCGGGCCAGCCGCGCCAGGGTGGCATACACCTGGCCGGCCAAAATCGGCTTATCGCCCGCGAAGTAGCGGTCGTAGAGCTTTTTCAACTCGTAGCCGTAATTCGGTTCGCGGGTAAGCAAACCGAGGAATGCGTACTGAACTTCCATTCCGATACCAACTATTCACTCAGTAACTAGTTCTACTAGTCACCGAGTGTATAGCGGCGGGCGCGGGGTGTGCAAGGAGTGCGGGAGCCGTAGCGAAAAGTAAGTGCACCGGGCGGGTTGCGATGATAGCTACACGAGCACGCGGGGCGGCAGGCGCGGCGCCGTCGTTACTACCGCAGGTCAAGGAGGCAAAAACCACAAACGATTTTCCCACTCAGTTTGCGTCTCACGGATTTTGCCATTACTCTTTCAACCATGGCTTTCAACACCGCTGCATTCGTATCCGCCTCCATGGCTCTGGGTACCTGCATGTGTATGTGCATGCGAATGTGCATGTGCCACTAAATTCACTTAGCGCATTTTCGTCGCCGCATCGCCCGTAGTGGGCACAATTCCCTCATTTTTCGGATAGCAATATCCGCAATTTCACGCACCCAAAAATGGATTAACTATGCCTAAAAACCTATCTTTTGCCACCCGAGTTGTTAACGATTACTCCGCATCGCGCCCGGATGACCAGTACCGTGCGGTCATCCCGCCTATTTATTTGGCCTCCACGTTCGAGCAGCCCACCGACGGCTCGGCCGGCGCGTACGGGTATCAGCGCAGCTCCAACCCGACCCGCGGCTCTGTTGAATCCGCGGTCGCGTACGTGGAAGGCGCCGAGCACGCCCTGGCTTTCGCCACCGGAATGGCCGCAACCGCAACGGTATTTTCCTCCCTGACCACAGGCGACCGGGTTTTACTCACGTCCTCGGTGTACGGAGGTACGTTCCTCTTTGTTGATGAATTTTTCGCCCACCGCGGGATAACCGCCGAGTTCGTCGATGACTTCAACGAATTGACCGAGATTCCCGAGGATACCGCGCTGGTATTTCTGGAATCGCCCACGAATCCCACCCTGCGGGTGACCGATATTTCGCATGTCGTGGCTTTGGCGAAAAAAGTTAATGCCAAGGTGGTTGTGGATAATACGTTCTCAACCGCATACCTGCAAAAGCCTCTGGAACTGGGCGCAGACGCCGTGGTGTACTCGGGCACAAAGTATTTCGGTGGGCACTCGGACGTTTTAGCGGGATTCATATTAACGAACGACGACGCCTGGTACGCCAGCCTGAAAATCGCCTCCAAGGCACTGGGCAATCCCCTCTCCCCCTTCGATTCTTATTCGATTCTGCGCGGGTTGAAAACACTTGTTATCAGGCTCGACCGGCAGCAAGAAAACGCCGCAATCCTGCGGGACTACCTAGAGAATCACCCGGCAGTTTCGCGGGTATTGGCTCCGGGCTGGTATTCCCCCAAAGAAAAGGAGATTCACGCGCGCCAATCCCGCGGCGACGGCGCGCTCTTCGCCTTTGAGCTCGCTGAAGGTATCGACTTCCATGCCTTCGCGAAGAATTTGAAGCTTATGCGCTTCGCGGTTTCCCTGGGCTCCGTGGAAACTCTCATCTGCCACCCGGCAAGCATGATCCACGAAAACCTCACCCCGGAAGAACGCGAAAAGGCGGGTATCTCCGATCGCCTGCTCCGCTTATCCGTTGGCATTGAGGATGCTCACGATCTCAAGGCCGACCTAGAAAATGCCCTGTCCGCTATCGATTAAAGGAACCGTCGATTATCTGAACCCTCGATTGAGGGAAGCATCAAGTACCCGACCCATCGATCAAAGGGAACCATTAGGTACCCAAACTATTAATCACCCCAACCATCAATTAAGGGAACCACAATGAAGAAAATATTTAAGGTGCTGGCCGCCGGCCTTGCCGCTGCGACCGTACTGAGCGGTTGCGGAGCTAAGAAAGACGCGCTCGCCCAGGTAGAAGAATCCGGAAAACTCAAAGTGGGTATCGAGGGCACCTTCGTGCCCTACGGCTACCACGACGAGTCGGGCAAACTGGTGGGCTTTGAGGTGGAAATCGCCAAGCTCATCGCCCAAGACCTCGGCGTTGAACCCGAATTCGTTGAGACAAAATGGGATTCGCTCATTGCCGGTCTTGATACGGGCAAATATGACATCGTCATCAATAACATTAACCCGACTGAAGAGCGCCGGCAGAAATACGATTTCACCAACCCTTACGCCATTTCTCGTTCCGAGATTCTAGTGAAAAAGGGCGCCGGTATTACCAAGCTGGAGGATCTGAAAGGCAAGAAGTGCGCCCAGACTCCCTCGTCCGACTACGGCCAGACTGCCGCCGCGGCCGGTGCCGAGATCGTGCCCACCCAAGGTTTTTCGGAATCAACCCAGCTGGTCATTAACGGCCAGGCTGACTGCACGGTGAACGACGTGGTGACGGTTTCTGACTTCCTGAAGAAGACGACCGCTACCGATCTGGACGGCATCAAAGTTCCCGGCGGCGAGCCGGTCCAGATTTCGGTCATGCTGGCCAAGGGCTCCGATCCCCTCAAGGACAAACTGAACGAATCGATTGCTAAGGGCCTCAGCAATGGCTCGTACGCACAGATTTTCGAAAAGTACATCGGCGAAGATATTTCGCCTAACTAAGCCCATATAAAAGGTACGTCATGAATACGATCACGCTATGGCTCGAGTCATTTCCGCAACTCTTAGAGGCCACGTTAAAAGTTACGATTCCGCTTTCGCTCATTTCTTTCGCGATTGCGCTCGTGTTGGGCATCATTACCGCCCAGCTTCGGCTATCGAAGAGTCGAATAGCTCGGGCCATAGCGTGGTTCTACGTGTGGATTTTCCGCGGTACCCCGCTCCTCGTGCAACTATTTATCGTCTTTTTCGGGCTTCCCAAAGTTGGCATCACGCTATCGGCCTGGCTCGCCGCGATCATCACTTTTTCGCTCAATACCGGCGCGTATATTTCCGAGGGAATCCGCGGGGCGCAACTCTCCATTCCTTCCGGCCAGTGGGAGGCCGCATCCACCTTACGGCTCACGCATTGGCAAACACTGCGGCACGTTATTGGCCCGCAGATCTGGCGGATCGCGCTGCCCTCTATCAGTAACGAGTTCGTGAACCTGGTGAAATCAACCTCGCTGGCATCCGTTATCACTATTTCCGATGTTTTCCAGATCGGCCAGCAGATCACCGCGCGCGTCTATGAGCCCCTGGTACTTTACGTTGAAGTTGCGGCGATTTACCTCGCTATCTGCACGCTACTGACCTGGCTGCAGGCATACCTGGAAAAGAAAACCTCCAAGCACGTGGTGAAAAATGATTGAGATTAAAGACCTAGCTAAAACATTCGGCACTGATATCCACGCCTTAGCGGGCGTCACCGCGAGCTTTTCTCCCGGCAAGACCACCGTGATCGTGGGGCCATCCGGTTCCGGTAAATCCACGCTGCTGCGCACGCTGAACCTGCTGGAGATCCCCAATTCCGGGAGTATCCGGGTTGAGGATTTCTCGCTCACCTTCCCCGCGCAGGTCACGCGAGCAGATAAAGAAAAAATCCGTTCGCACTCCGCCATGGTCTTCCAGGGTTTTCACCTGTTCCCGCATCTGACCGTCCGCGAGAATGTTGAACTTGCGCCACGACTGCACGGAAAAGACCAGAAAGCCGCGCGTGCCGACAGTGAATTATTACTTGAGCGAGTTGGACTCAGCGCGAAAACAGATGCGTATCCTGCCGAACTTTCCGGCGGCCAGGCCCAACGCGCGGCAATCGCCCGGGCGCTTGCCATGCGCCCGAAGTATCTTTTGTGCGACGAACCAACTTCAGCGCTGGATCCGGAGCTCGCGGCTGAGGTGTCCAAGGTTCTTTCCGAACTGGCCCGCCAGGGTCAGGGCTTGATTGTGGTGAGCCACGATATGAATTTCACCAGGCGCGTGGCCGACCAGGTGGTTTTCTTGGACGCTGGACACATCCAGTACGAGGGCGCCCCGGAAGATTTCTTCACATCCGCGAACGAACGCATCGTGAAGTTCTTATCGGTGTACGACCCGTCAGAGAATTTGTAGGAGCGCGGCAGGCGCGGCGTCGTCGTACTACTATGGCGCGCACCCGCGCGCGTTCCTAGGCGTTATCCGCCTCCCATTCGCCGAAGGTGCGGCCGTCATCCGCGAGCCATTCGCGCCGGCCGTTCGAGGAGCGCCCCAGGATCACCGCGGCCGCGGTGGAAGGCGAGCCGAAAGCAATATCGCGGGTGAGAACCGCGGCGCCGTCGGAAATTTTTATGGAACCATCGTCGACGAGCTTGTGATGCAGCGCGGCGTAGCTGGTGTAGGAACGGAGCGTCGATTCGGAAGCGCCCCGCAGCTGCCATTCGGCGACGACGCGCGAACCTTTGAGAACGAAATATTCGCCATCCACCAGCTGCATCGTGGCATCCACCCCTTTATTGGCCTGGCGGAGGTGGAATAGCGCGGACGTGGACGCGGGCGTTTCGGGAGCGGGAGCAGCGGGAATCGTGGAACGCGAACGCAGCACATTCACGCGGAGAATCGGGAGAATGACCTTGACGTTATCCAGGAATGATTCCGCCGAGGCCTGCTGCCCCTCCGAAAGCTTGCGCAGCCGCGGGACCTGCTTGTTATCGGGCATGGAGCAGCGCTCGGCGGCCTGCGCGATATCCACGAGGCGCGACTCGAGGTAGCCCCAATGCCCTTCGTTGAAAGATTTTTGCATGCTGCCGATAATGACGACCCGGTTCCACTGCGGTTTGCGCTGGTCGTGGGTGCGCAGGCGCTCGCTGAAATTTTCAGTTTTGCCGATGTAGCACCAAGTGTTGTCGATGGCGTCCGGATCCGTGCCGAGGAGGAGGTAGACGCCGTTGCCGTGGGCGTCCTCGCGGCGCAGCAGTTCCGATAACTGGTCGCGGCGTGCGGATACGACGACGCCCGTCCAGTCGGCGATGCTTGCCGTCATGATCCCGCCGGGCGTGCCATCCACCAAGAACAGCTCAATCGCTTTGCCGCGTGCCATGCCACCAGTGCCTTTCCGGGGTTCCATCTGGGGATTTCCTAGACGTAACTGCGTTCGGCGCCTAGGTTCCCCCGATGTGCCAATGCTCCTCTCAGATTCTATGTGAAAGTGCAGCAGCCGCGACTGGGCACGACTATCGCCACGCAATTAGTCACGCAACTAATAACGCAGCCTTCGCAAGCTTATGCTTCCCGCGCTGATGAGGACGCCAGCGAGAACCGCAAGGGGCAGGGTAACTGCACCGGTATGGGCCAAGCTCGTGCTGGGGCCACTGGTGTTGCGCGGGTGATTCCGGGTGGGCGAGGCCGTTGGGTCTGTTGAGTCTGTTGGGGTAGCACTCGGGGCTGTAGCCGTTGGCGAATCGGTTGGTGTCGCGGTTACCGGAACGGTCGGCGTAACAGTTGGTATTGCGCTTGGACGCTCGGACGGTGTTACCGTCGGCGCGGAGGTCTGCGTCGGCGGGGCAGGTGTGACCGTCGGGCAGCTCGGGGTAGGAGTTGGCACAGGCTTGCGCGGTGTTGGTTCTACCGTCGGCCGTGGTTCCGGGGACTCCGTTTCATTCGGATCAGGTGTTTCCGTCTTGTCTGGATCAGGCGTTTCACCACCCGCGGGTGTAAAACTACCTGGCGACGGCGGCACTTCCGGAGCTGGCAATGTCGGCGTAAGACTCGGTGAGGGAATTAGTAGAGGCGGGGGCGCAGTGCCCACACCCGGCGTTGGGACCGGATCGGGAGTGGGTTCCTCTTCTTCATCATCCTTGGGTTCGGAAGGCTCGGGTTTGTCAACAGGTTCCGGAGGGCACATTTCATTGGCACTCAGCACCTTCGAGGCGATCACGTCTTCCGTATCTTGAGTCCGCGCAACTAACGATACTTTAGTTCCCGCAGTCAAGTTATCGGCTAGGAGGTTGGTGTCGAGATCCTCAAAGGTTGTCGATTCGCCGAAGTAGTTATCGTCAATTTTGAGCCGGTACGTAGGGACACGGTTTTCTACGGTTGGAGCGGTAAGTCCAATCTGTCGCCATTCGCCCCAGCGCGTCTCGCGCGCGAAGTACGTTATCGTGACCGGCTGGGCAGCTTCGGCATCGCTCGTTAGGTCAAGTTCACCGTCACAATTAAAGTAATGTGGTATGCCCAGAGAAACTTTGGGATTGCCCTCCTCATCTCTGACGGCTGGTTTCGGGGACCACTGACAGTTATAGGTGTCGTTGACGCGCAACTTCAGAAAGGGTGCCACGAAGCTAGGCTTGCCATGCTCACCCGCAAGAGTGACCTTAACGGAGAGCTTGAGACGGTACTTCCTATTCGTTTCCGCAACACTAAGCCTGGTTGCACCATTATCGCAATGCGACGCGATACTGAATTGCGCAGTTTTATCAATGAACCCCGTGCCATTTTCCAGCTGTTCATCAATCCCCACGCCGAGGGCCGCTGGAGTGGACACACTCAAAGAGAGGAAGGCGACGGCAACTCCCGCGAGTGATCGGAGCCAGGCATTCGTCATTCATTCACCCCAATTCCAGGACAAATAATGGTTCATTCATATCTCCGGTATTGTTCCGCGCCTCGCAGTGGGTGGCAGTATGGAACTCGTGAGACTTCCACACATCCGACGAGCAGTGACGACACGGACATAACACCTAAATCGTTTTACATGTTAACACGCAAACATACTTAGTTTTGGGACTAAATATAGTGATGTAAGGGCGATATATTTCCAATATGTTTATATTTGAGTCGTACCCAATCTCTTGACTATTCGGCACGTCACTATAGCATTGCAATTGGCTTAGAACGCTCTCCCACCTGGGCAAACGCACCCATTCGCCAACACTCCTAGCAAGCCCCGCGATTCGCTGCCACATAGTAAAAAGCGGCAAATATTTCGATGTGACGAATTTACCACCGGCGATGAGAACCCAAGAATAATGCGGCCTAATGAAACTGAATGAAAACTGTAGGCATGGTCGGAAGCGTCAGTAAGGAGTCTGATAGGCACCTTGGAGTGCACACCATGTGGCAGCTTCCAGAGGCTATCTAAGCGGCATAAGTGACGTATGCGGCGGTCCAACTTGCACAACAGAAATGGGCCAACTTGCACAATAAAAACGGTCCAACTTGCACAATAAAAACGGTCCAACTTGCACAACGGACGTGTTAACATGTGATAACGATAGTGAAAGGAGGGTATCCACATGGGCGATTCTTCAACCCTTCCAGCCTATTTACCTCGGGTAGCCGACAGCCTGCTGGCGCGAAAACTCAAAGTAGCTGGAGCTGTACATATTCAAGGCCCGAAGTGGTGCGGCAAAACGGCTACCGCACAACAGGCAGCAGCGAGCGCTATCTACTTGCAAGATCCGGATCGTTCCGCTGATTACCTTCAGCTCGCTTTCTCAAAACCCTCTCTCCTTCTGGAAGGTGAACGCCCGCGCCTGATTGATGAATGGCAGATGGCTCCGCAGCTCTGGGATGCGGTGCGCTACGCCATCGATAGGGAGCATGGCCGCGGCAGATTTATTTTGACGGGTTCGTCGACGCCGCGCCAATCTGAGATGCCAAGCCACTCGGGCGTTGGCAGATTCGCGCGGATCACTATGCGCACCATGTCCCTGTGGGAAACTCAGGAATCAAGTGGCGCAGTTTCCCTTACCGAGCTTTTTGATGGCCAGCACGATATTGGTGCTTTAGTCAATTTCGATATTGAGCGAATTGCTTTCGCAATTTGCCGGGGTGGTTGGCCCGAAGCCGTCACCGAAAAAGATGAGGGCACCGCCCTCGATATGGCGAAGGAGTATATCCAGCTTCTCTTGGATACCGATATTGCGCAGATCGACGGAATTAACAGAAACCGCACCTGGGCGCAGGCAATTTTGCGTTCCTACGCCCGTAATATTTCTTCTCAGGCGACGCTTGCTACCATCGCGCAGGATATGCAGGGAGAACCGCCCGCGCGCAATACCGTTTCTGATTATGTGGATGCTTTGAACAGAGCCTTTGTATTCGAAGATTTGCCCGCATGGAATCCGCGCCTGCGCTCGAAAACGGCAGTCCGCACCAGTCCTACGCGCCATTTCTGCGATCCATCGTTGGCCGCCGTTATGCTCAACGCCACCCCGAAGCGACTTTTGAACGATTGGGAAACTTTCGGGCTTCTTTTTGAATCGCTGTGCGTGCATGATCTGCGGGTTTATGTTGATGCCTTGGGCGGCCAGGTCTACCACTATCGCGATAAAACAGGTTTAGAAGCCGATGCCGTCCTGGTCTTAGATGATGGGCGCTGGGCCTTGGTCGAAGTGAAATTGGGAGAACAATCAATCGACCAAGCCGCTGACCATCTCAAGAAGCTCGCACAACGGATCAATACCTCCCACGAGGGTGAACCCGCATTCTTGCTTGTGGCCACCGGCACTCAAGTGGCTTATCAACGTGACGACGGCGTGCTGGTCGCGCCCTCGGCGGCGCTCAAGCCCTAATTGGAACTTGCCCTCGCTCAGCGTTGAGACACAGCGGTAGAGTTCGCAACGATACGGAGGTGAGATGTGAACGAGCGTAACTGCGGGCATCGGTCGTCATCCCCACCGAGAATCACGCCCCTCGTCAAGTGTTTAGCGCTCATAGGTTGTTCTCAGCTCGTTGCCGTCGGGTTGTTTTACTGCGTAGCGGAAACGAATGCGGCTACTGCTTCTTTTGCATCAGTGTTGGAAATGAGCTTCCTGACGATATTGGCCAGCTTCTTCCTCAGGAACGGTGTCATCACTGCTCTGGTAGTAGCTTGCATGTTACTCATGCTCATATCTCTCGCCCTCATTGGAGTACTTGTGCGTAAGCCCGGAATGTCCCTCTTCGCTACGCTGTCCAGCATCACTCTAGGCTTGTTGCTATATTTCCCAACCGCAGGTGGCGCACTGTTTCCACACGCACTTGAGATGTCGCCAATATCTTTTGGGCTACTTCTGCTTTTCGGGGTTCCTCTCGCAGTGGTCATCTGCGGGCGGCTGATTCATAAACAATGCTCACACACAAACCATTAGACATTCTCTCGGCGCCGGCTCGGGAGTAGGAGTTGATTGCTAGGCTACGTCCCTTCTGCACAGAAGAGAGATACCCACAGACGCACAAACCAGCAGCCAGCAAATTATGAAAATGAAAGCGACTAAGCCTGAATGCAGCGTGTTAACCCCGGGCGAAGATAGGAGGCTAAGCAATTCAGTTCTGTCCAACGCTGCCGGAAGTGAACCAATATTCCCAGTCAAGGTAAACCCGTGCAAGACTTTGAAGAAGCCAGAAGAGCCGGACAACATTCCAATGCCAAGCGTTTCAATGCCGAAGGTCCAGCCAAGGCCGAGCATCACAGCACCCAATATCGACCTGGTCAGATACCCGAATAGAGACCCCAAGACTGCATATGAGAAGAGCCCGAGAGCCGTGGCGCCAAGACCCAACATCGTTCCGCCGAAATCAAAGTCGAACCCCGCACCTTGAATAGCGGTGAAAATAGTGGAGCAAATAGCCGCTGCAATAAAAGAACACAAGGCCATAATCAAGGAGACGACCGCCATGGTGACCAATCGGCTGACTCCAAGCCACCAGCGTTTGGGGATTCTTACCAAAAGGACACCCAAGGTCCTTGACTCGTAGTCACTGCAGACCAGGATGGCTCCCACTGTGACGCCAACCGGGATGGCATAAAGAGGGACAGAAGCTGTAACGTATTCACCCAGCACCGACAACTCGAGGCCTGCCCGTAGAGCTTCAGCAGCTTCGGGCCCGATTGCATCGGTCGCAGTGTGGTAGACGATGTACGGAATTACATAAGCAAAAATCACGATCTGGAGAACCCAGATGAGCACAGCTATCCGAATCGCCGGCCTAAGGGTCGCCGCTTTCACATCTGTGCGAACGATCTGCCATAAATCTGTTGACGAGCTTTTCTGGACACTAACAGTACTCATTTCACTGCTCTTTCTGAGTCATCGACAGATAGGCGGCCTCTAGGGAGTCTCGTCTTTTGACGGACCTGACCTCGATATCCTCCTTGACTAGGACCTTGACCAGATCGGATGCATTCACATCCTCCGGCAGATAGGCAAGGAGGCTTGACCCCTCGGCCTTGACCTTGACGCCCATGGCCTCCAATAGCCGTGCAGCCTTAGCTGGGTCTCCCACTTGCAGCTCTAATGGAGCCTTACCGTTGAACTGTTGACGAAGCTGCTCTGGTGTACCGTTAGCCACAAGTTTGCCAGATTCCAGGACGGTGACAGTGTCGCAAACTTGCTCAATTTCTCCTAGCAGATGGCTGGAAAGCAAGATTGTGGTTCCGGACTCCCGAAGGGCCCTCATCAAATCTCTCGTTTCCGCAATCGCCTGCGGGTCCAGGCCATTGACCGGCTCATCAAGAATTAGCAACTCGGGCTTGCCTAGAAGGGCAATGGCTATTCCGAGGCGCTGCTTCATGCCGAGAGAGTATCCTGAGGCCTTATCTTCAGCTCGATTGGCCAATCCAACAAGATCGAGGATACGCTCACATTCAGCAGTGTCCACACCGAAATATCCGGCGAATAGGGCCAAATTTTGCCTTCCACTAAGGTGCTTATAGAAGGCAGGCATTTCAATCAACCCACCCACCTTGTGGGCCATCTGCCCGGCAGGCCGTCCGAATACATTAACGGTGCCGGATGTGGGTCGAATCAGATTAAATAGGCACTTCATCAACGTAGTTTTACCGGCCCCATTCCTACCCACTAGCCCATGAATGGCACCCTTTTCTACAGAGAAATTGAGGCCATCAAGCGCCACCATTCCTGTCCGGTAGGTCTTACTCAGACCATGACAGTCAACAACCTTTTCCATTGGCTCTCCTATAGCTTCGAACCAGTTTGTCTTCAGGAGCGGTACCGAAATCACTGTACTTATCAGCTAGCAGGTAACCAGTTTTTTCCACTTGCGAATCTTGGTTCGGAAGGTGGTAAACGGGGCGACCGTGTTGATATGCACCCACTTCCACACCGGCCACGCCGATGGCGTGGAAGATGCCCACGCCCGCTGCCCAGACTCAAACAACTCCGCTTCAGTCAGGCCACCCACCATCTTGACCACTTCACCAAGCAAGTTCCCGAACTGGTCAATCAACTCTTCAGCAGGTTCTTGTTCCCAACGCTGGTAGAACGACTCATACAAGCCACCCAGCTGGTTCCACTTAAAACCAGGGGCCGGAGTCACCACATCTTTGCCCGCTTGCTCGTCACGTTCCCAGCTGAGCAATAGTTCTATCCAGCCCACCTGGTAGGCGATCATCTGCCGGGGCGTGCGATCAACACCATCAACCAGCCGATCCCAGCCATCATCGGGCACGTCTGCGAACTCGCCGAGAAATAGACTGCCGCGTTTAGCGATCTCTACCTGCAGCTCAGTGCCAGATTCATATGATCTCACCGCACACCTCCTTGTGAAGCAGCGTTAGTTTCATGCTCCGCTAGAGCATTAAACCATGAACCTATGCCCGATTACGAGAAATACGACACCCGCTAACGCGGACTTATTAAATCCGACGTGGAAGTTGGAGCCACCTGAGAGAATCGAACTCTCGACCTATTCATTACAGGTTCCATGCCTTTGCCGGGGCGCTTGAAAACAGCTCAGCACTACGCTTAGTTTTTTTACTCTTCTGCTGGCAAGTCCGGCAACTACGGCGAGTGTCCCCATGCCGGCATTGCCAGCAAGTCCGGGAATTTTGCATCGACACATAGCACGATCAAATACGAGCTTCGTTACATCATCGATAATTCAATACAGCCTTACCGGGGCAGTTACAAATATCCTCATGGAAAAAGACAATCCACGTAACGAACACGTCCTCGATCAGTGGCGTCTGGCGATGGCCGCCCAGTCACTTTCCCAAACAACGATTACTGAGAGAATCCGGGTCGTCGGTGCGCTAAGCAGAGACACCTCTGTAACTGCGCTTGAGATGAAATCCGAGGACATCGTCTCCTGGCTAGCCCAGCGCCCGAGCGCTTCCACTAAGTGGAGCTACTACACCCATTTGAATGCCTTCTATCGCTGGGCATTACGAATGGCTCTCATCAATAAGAATCCCCTTGACGTAATCCCTGCGCCCAAAAAACCGAAGAGCGCACCCCGCCCCATCCCGACCGAACTGATAACCACAGTACTCTCCTCAAACCTCCATATCCGCACGCGCGCGATGATCGTTCTCGCCTATTACGAGGGTCTCAGAACGCATGAAATCGCTAAAATCCGCGGAGCTGACTACGACCCACTAACCACCCAACTAACCATCCTCGGAAAAGGAGGAAAAATGGCTTTCATAGCCGCGCACCCCAAAGTGCAGGAAATTGCAAAACAAATGCCTCAACACGGCTTCTGGTTCCCCGCATACGTGAAAGCCGGGCACATAAGCCCTAAATCGGTAGGATACACGATAAAAACGACGTTCAAGCGCCACGGAATCACGATGACGGCTCACCAGTTACGGCATTCCTTCGGAACCGATCTCGTTGCCAAAGGCGTTAATCTTCGGGTAGTTCAAACACTCATGCGCCACGAGAGTATCCAATCCACAGCCATCTACACCCAGGTAACAAACGCTCAGCAACAACTTGCAATCGAAAACCTATAGAAGGAAATCTCCATGATTATCGCTATCTGCAACCAGAAAGGCGGCGTTGGTAAAACGACGATTGCCACGAATCTCGCACACCGCATCGCCCGCACCTCCAGTGCTCATGTGTTGCTGGTGGATGCTGACCCGCAAGGCTCGGCAACTACGACGCTCGGCGTCGAAGTAGACGCCGATACCTTGACCGTCAATGATGTGCTTGCGGCGGTGTCCGCCGGAGCGCCACCCGAAACAGCCCGCCAAGCAATACTGGAAGTGCCTGGCTGGGGTATTGATCTACTCCCCGCCGATAGAGCGTTGTGGGATCGGGAAAACGACACCACGCTCGGCCGGGAATACAGGATCAAAACCATCCTCGCTCCCCTGCATGATGCTTACGAAACTATCGTGGTGGACTGTCC
This sequence comes from Actinotignum sp. usb-actsch-213, assembly GCF_059085665.1. NCBI lineage: Bacteria > Bacillati > Actinomycetota > Actinomycetes > Actinomycetales > Actinomycetaceae > Actinotignum > Actinotignum sp. usb-actsch-213. The sequence continues at coordinate 20,143 of NZ_JBHNSQ010000084.1, read as the reverse complement.
GCCATCCTTGGGGATGCTCACCACCGGCGCTCTCGTCGCCGCCGATGTGGCGTTGATCGTCACCACGGCACGGGAAACCGCCTGCGATGGCGTCGCGGAAATGATCACAACCATCGCCACTATTAAATCTCTATATAACCCGGCTCTTGAGCTTGCGGGAATCCTCGTGAACTCCTACCAGCAAGGGCGCTTGGACACGAAGCGGTGGCTGACCGAGCTAGAAGCCACTTATGGCGACTACCTGCTCGCTCGGTATATGCCGATGAGGGAAGCATTCCCCCACACCGCAACCAACCACACCCCCATCAATAACGGTGACCCGCTGATTGAGGAAGCATTCAAGACGCTACAAGCCGCCCTTGCCGGCAACGCCGCACCAGCCGTACCTGCCGCGCCTGCCGGCACTCGGGCACCCGCCGTACTTGCCAGCAGTGCCGCACCCGCCAGCACCGCCAGCCATACCAGCACGGCGGCCCTGGGGGCTTGCTCATGAAACCCGTCCTCGACCTCACCTGCGGTGCCAGGATGATGTGGGTAAACAAGCACGACGAGCGCGTCACCTACTGCGACAACACAGCCGAGACCCACACGCTCTGCGACGGCCGCACCCTCACAATCAACCCCGACCAAAGGGAAGACTTCCGCGACCTCTCGTTCCCAGACAACACGTTTTACCTCGTGGTCTTCGACCCACCCCACCTCAACCACCTAGGAGAATCCTCCTGGTTGGCGAAAAAATACGGGAAGCTCGCACCCTCCTGGGAAGACGACATCAGGGCCGGATTCGAGCAAGCCTTCCGAGTCCTACGCCCAGGCGGCGTCCTCATCTTCAAATGGAACGAAACCCAAATCCCACTCTCCCGCATCCTTACCCTCACCCCGGAAAAGCCACTCTTCGGCCACACCGGAACAAGCAGCAAAACCCACTGGATCACTTTCCTCAAAACACCGACCAGTAAAGGAACCCAGCAATGAAAATGACGAAAAAAGACGCACTGCGTTACCTCTCCGACCCAACCGACACTATCTATCGCAAGCTCCTGAGAAACGGGGCCGTGGAAGCCTGGAACGGAACATCAATAAACGCCAGCCTCGCCGAATGCCGTCTCTCCTCAGACGACTGGAAGAAAGCCGGCAACCACGTCATCAAAAACGGCACCGATAAAGACCTCGTGGATCTCTTCTTCCTGCTTGCCGAAGCCCAAGGCATACTCGCGCGGGTCGTCAAACACTTAGACAAGATCAAAGCCGCATACGAAACCACCATGGAAACGGAATAACAATGAAAAAGCCAGACACACACGCGTTGCGCACACTCAAGAAAGCACCCATCACCAACCCCGTCGTCGCTGCCAGCACCGAGACACCCGCCGTACCAGCCGGCAACGCCGGCACGCCCGCACCTGCCGCACCCGCCAGCAATGCCGGTGCGCCTAGCAAACGCGGGGTAGAGAAAGTGAAAATCACCCTCCGCCTACCCCGCGAAACCGCAGACATCATCCGCGGCGCCTGGCTCGCCGACGTCGCCACAGGCAACAGAATCTCCCTATCCGAATGGGCAACCACCATCATCACCGACCACATCAACACGGACGTGACACCCGTCCCGGCAGGTGCCACACCTAAAGGAATCATCTAACCCACAACCCCAAGATTGGAGACATTCTCATGTATTTCCTCAACCCAACCTCCCAACTGACCACCCAGGATGTGCGTCAAGCGGTACGTAATCTCGTCATCGACACCGGCCTTGCTGAGATCGAGAAGCACGGCATCCCCGATAGTGCCCACGATGTTGAGGACACGACCGGGAAACTCGCACACGACGCCGATGCTGTTTTCGATGCCTGGGTATCCAGCATCATCGAGGCCACCCGCCGACACCTCGCCGACGAAATCACCGAAACTCTCGCGAGCGGAAACCACAAGCGGATGAAGCAAGCCGAACGTTACAGCTCGGAATACAAGGAATGCCTAGCACGGGCAGAAACGGCCCTCGAATGCGATAACCAAGAACTCGCCGACGAAGCACGCTGTGACGCTACACAAGCCTGGGGTAAGCACATGTACCACAAGGCTCAAGCCCTCCTTTGCATCGAGCATTGCTGCCGGATCAGCGACCTCCGGCACTTCACCCCCACACTCGATGACGTGGAAAAAGAAGACAACCCGATCATCGTCGTCACAGACACGGACGGAGACGAATAAATGACCCCCACACCAGAGCAGATTATCGCGGCCACCCGCGAACACTTCGCAAAACAAATGCTTGATCTTCTTTTCCGTATGGGACGGGAATATGACCGGGAAGCCAGCGCTGCTTATGAAAGCCACTCTGAGGCTTGCAGGGAAGCTGAATATGCCCACGAACACGGTCTTTCAGAGCTTGAATATGACGCCTGGGGAAGATCACGCGACGCATACACACACTACGAGCACGCGCGGGGCATGGATCACGCGTGCGGGAAACACCGGATCTATATTCGGGAATTCCTGGACAAGGTTCCTACTCTGGCCGAAATCGGTATCCCAGATGCCCAGCCGGCCGAAGATGCTCCGATGGAGGTGAGTAAGTAATGCGGCCAGAAGAAAACCTTGCCAGCCATGCCGGCAACGAGACACCCGCCGCACCCGCCAGCAATGCCGGCACAGCCGTACCCGCCAGCAACACGGGTATGGATCGTAATGCCGGCTGGAAGCTGCTCGCCAGTTTCATGAACCGCATGAAAGAAAAAGAGCAAAACGGCACCTGGCAAAGCTACCGAGACACTAGCGACGAGGAGGGAGACACCGATGGGTAACAATATTTATCCAGGCAAGAAAACCGCCTACTGCTACACCTGCAAGAAACCCCTGCATTATCTCGGCATCGCCGCACACCGCGCCCTCCATCACCGCGACCGCGGTATCGACTGCACCATCCGCTACACCCACGGCGATGTCTACACCTGGAAATACTCCCAACTCAAAAACCAAAAAGAAAAGGAACTCTCATGAGCATGAGCACCGGCCCCCTGGACGAGGGCACCATCATTTTCAAGAAAATCAGCGAAGACGAAATCGGGATCACCGGCGTCGCCCTCACCCCCGGCAGCCAGGCCGCTGTCACAACAAAAAACGGCGACGTTGTCACTGTTCTGGTTGGTGAGATCATCGACGAACAACAAGGAATCCGCACCGCCACGTTCGAGTGGATTGAGGAAGACCCCACCGAGACCCTTGAGCCGGGCCAAGCGATCTACCGCAAAGACAACCATTTAGGTCAATACATCATTGTTGGACGCGACCTCACAGAGGGTGCTACCGCAACCGTGATCACCAAAAACGGGACACAACATGAGGTAACGGTGGGGGAAATCCAAGCAGATGACGGCACTGTCCAGTCCGCGCTCTACCGTCGTAACTACCCGCCCATCCCGGAAGGGCAAGCTATCTATCGGCACAATCCCGACACCGACGAATACTTCATCGAAGGCCCGAATTTGGAAGAAGGCAAAGACGTCACCGTCATCACCAAAAACGGGAAAACCCACACCGTCACGGTTGATGACGTCATCACGGTCACGGAGGAAGGCACAGTGCTTGCCACCTACATCAAACACAAGCTCACTGACGCCGAATTAACCAAAGGTGGGCGGTGTATCTTCCGGGAAATCGACGGAACCTGGTTCGTCATCGGCCAAAACCTCGCTATCGGGCAAAACGCACGAGTCTCTACCCGCAAAGGCACCCAAACGGTAAAGATCACGGCGATCACTAAGGAAGAAGACGGGATCCAGACCGCCCGATACACGTGGCCGAAAAAGAAGAAAAAATAGGAGCCCCTAACCCAAAACTCCCAGCCCCTAGCGTTGTGTCTAACGTGAGGACTGGGAGTTTTTACGTGGCTGGCAAGGCTGGGCTGGGACATCCTGTTCCGATATGTCCTATGAGTGCGTACAGCGGCGAAGGTTGCTGGTGAACTCGCCTAGGTTTGTTGAGTAATTAGGGAACGCGGCGTGTAGGTACTCGGTGCTTGTGGCGTAGACGAGTACCGTGTCGCGTCGCCCGGAAAACACGTCTTCTTCTTCGTTTTGGTTATACCAATCAATAGCCTGGCTAATATCACTACTGGAAAAAGGCGAAGCGTACAAAACCTGTTCTTCTCGGTCATATTCGAGAAGATACAGGTTAGGGCCAAGAGAGCCGAAAGCCTTCCCGATACTCTGGAAAGTTGCATCTGTTGCGTCTACAAGATCGACGCAAATCTGCTTGGAGCACGGTAACGCTTCGAGCTCGCGTTTGAGCGCTTCCCGACCATTGGGAACATTAGATGCTAACGGGCGGTCTTCCTCGAGAGTGAAAAGGGCCGAGGCCAGCTGGAAAAATCGCCTTATATCTTCGTAGGAAGCGCGCGATCCTGCCAGTTTTTCAGGGCTCTTGTAATCCTGGCCGTATATCGCGCTTGCTGCTTCGACTCCCGTTGCCCACGAGTGCTGGAGTCTCGTCCTGATCTGGATTTCCACTCGAGAAGGTAGTGGTTCACCGGGTACGACGACGATGATGTGACATGAGCGGTAGCCACTATCTTGGGGACAAGCAATATAGTCTTTGATTCCGCGGGATTCTTTCACATCCAAGCGGCGTAGTACTTCGGCTACGGCAAGGTCTACTTGCTCGCAGGTTTCCACGATAAGCCGGCACCCGCCTATGTCGTCCATGGAGCCGAGCTTGAGGTTGGTGTTCTTGCGTGAGAGTTTCTTGAGAATTGAGCTGATTCGCTTCAATCGGAAAGTCACAAGAGAGTGCGGGATGAGCGTGGATATTTGCTGTAGTTCCTCAAAAACAGTACGTGTAGGCTCAATTTGCATAGAACGCCATGCTTGCACGAGGCGGAAGTATTCTTGAATCTCCTCGTCTTCTCCGACGCGAGCAAGGTCTCCACCGTGTGCGACGTACGCCTGCGCTAGGGCTTTTCCGGCTTTGTTAGCTTCACCCCTGGATATAGGCCGCACACTGTCTTGCATGGTAGAATCATAGCAATTACGGATATTGAGGTAAAAGGAGGCGAGATGGCTAAAGTTGAAGATGTAGCAGCGCAGATTCTTGAGCGTTGCGGGCGTATGACCACCATGAAATTGCAAAAGCTTACGTTCTATTGCCAGGCTGCATATCTCGCCGAAACGGGATCTCCTATTTTTGAGGAAGATTTTCGCGCCTGGGTTAACGGCCCGGTTTCTCCGGAGTTATTCAGCAAGCACCGCGGTAAGTTCTTTATTTACCCCGGCGAGCTAACCAGTGAAGCCGGCACACTATCCGCTGACGCACTGACTGTTATTGACGGCGTTTGCGATGAACTCGGTGACTTGACCGCGAATGCTTTGGTCGAAAAGACTCACGGTGAGCAGCCGTGGCTTGATGCGCGTCAAGGTTGTGACCCGCAGTCACACTCCCAGGAGATCATCTCCAAGGAGTCGATCAAGGCTTACTACCGTACACATCCAGTCGTCGAATCCTTGCTGGTTTAGCGGTCATACTCGGTTGAAGGGGCAGCGTTGCGCTGCCCCTTCAACGTTGCGGGGCGCTGCCCCACACCCCGCTGGGGACACCCGTGCCCCCAGACCCCCGCGGGCCGGCCTTGCCCCACAGGGGCAGGCCGATAAAAACACCACCCAATACCACCACGCAACGTCCCAGCCCTAAGAAAACCCGAAGCACGCGGTGACTCCCACACGCCTCACCAGCATGGCATCATGGAAATATGGATATGAACATGTTCGCGGGCCTTAAAGACACCGGCCCAAAAGACGTACACTTTAACTGTCCGGGAATCCTTGCCAAGAAACTGCAAATTCTTGCAGTGGTCAAGGAAACAACCCTGACCGCCCTGATTGTTACTGCCCTGGAAAACTACCTCGAAGAGATAGAAAACCAAGAACAGTAACTGTTGAGGCTGGCTGGTAATGGAAGCAGCCCACCTCACACACTGGGCGACCATATTGGATGCGGCCGTGAGCTGGAGAACGCGCGACTTAGAAGCCCGGCCCTCCAATAATTTTCCCTTTTGTTTTGAGCCGACCCCTTGAGGCACAAAAATGGCGCCACCCCTTGGGTGGCGCCACCCCTATTTAATCCACCCCTTATCCTCAAGGACAGCAATGGACAACAACCCGAAAAACGCTTCCACACCAAAACCAGCGTATGGAGATATGGATATACCGCCACATGGAGGGTATTCTGGGAACCGGAGAGCCAGCAAAAGGCGCAAGGTGACGCCTGCGCCTAGCCAGCTTGCTTTTGACTTAGATGCCCTCATGGGGCTAACAGAAAGGACGAGCGATGTTGATCGACCCGAGGGACGCCGGCCAGCCACTCCAGACACGCGAAGTGTGGAGTCGCTGGGCGCAAAGCAACCCGGACGAATGGGAGGTAGCCCGCAAATTCTTCCTCGAGATGGAAACGTATCTACCCCCGAACTACTACCCGAACGCCGAGGTAGAGACGTGGGAACTCTTCCCACTGGATTGGGACTGGATAGGAGTGGACATGCCCTACGAGTTTCTGACCGATCAGGAGAACTACGAGGAGCTGTACGTCCCGCGGATGAAGGAAACCCTGACCGAGGCACTACTGCGAGTATTCCGGCGCGGCCTGGCGGTGCGGATCGAGGGAACAGCGATGAGCCTGGACGAGTTGATCAAGGAAGACTTCTGGATCGAGTCCTACCAGGTAGCACACCTACCCCTGAAGAAAGTGACGGGCAAGCCGAGGCAGGACGAGCCACCGCTCTTCCATCTGGCCTGGCAGGCAATGGAGGACACGGGCAAGATGCGAGGGGAGATCATCGACATGTTCACCTCAATGCAGACGATGAAATCAACACCGGATCGCAAGTGCCCGGCCTGGGTAGCCCAGTGGCAAGCCCAGAACCCGCCAATCGAATGGGAGAACCCGACAACGCCCTCCGAGATCGAGGGGTGTTGGTAGACCCACCAGTTCCTCATCTACGCACGCGGCCACAAGACACGATCACGGGCGTGCGTGCCCGCGTGTCCGCTAATATTCACGCACTCGAACTAGCCGAGCAGGGCGGGCTAACCGAGCGTGACCTCGAGCAGGTCGCGCTCTTTAGTGGGTGGGGCGGGCTGGCGGAAGTCTTCGACGAAACCAAACCCCAGTGGGCCGCCGTGCGCGAGCGTCTCCACGACATTCTCGGCGAGGAGGGCTATAAGGCTGCGCGGCGCTCTACTGTCAATGCCCACTACACCCACACCAAATATGTCGCGGCGATTTGGGATGCACTCAAAGCTGCCGGCGTTCAAAGCGGTGCGGGACTCGAGCCGGGGTGTGGTATCGGGCATTTCATCGCGCACGCACCCAACAACCTCACCATGACCGGCATCGAGCTTGACAGCACGGCTGCACGCCTGGCCCAGCTCCTCGCTCCCAGCGACACCATCCGAGCTGAAGGCTTCGAGACCACCACGCTACCCCCGGTCTTTGATGTGGCGGTAGGGAACGTGCCGTTCGCTGACCTCGCTTTATTCGACCCGGCCCATAATCCGGGCCGGCACTCGATGCACAACCACTTCATCATCAAATCCCTGGATTTGCTCAAATCTGGCGGCTATGCGGCGCTCATCACCTCCACCTACACCCTGGACGCGAAAAACCCGGCCGCACGCCGCGACATGTATGAGCGCGCAGACCTAGTGGCAGCTATCCGTCTGCCGTCTGGTGCTCACAGTGAGGCTGCCGGAACCAGCGTTGCTAGCGATCTGTTGATCTTCCGCAAACGCACTCCAGGCGAAACTCCGCAAGAGTTCACGTGGGAACACACCCACCCCGTGCGCCTACCCCGTAAAGACGGAAGTACCGCGATATTTGCGCTCAATAACTATTTCCTTGACCACCCCTCGAGTATTCTTGGTGAGCTTGAAGCCGGGAGCGGGATGGGTGGGCGCGACGTGCTCACCGTGCAAGGTAAAAAGACACCCACCGACGTCGCAGGTAGCCTCGCGGCCGCGCTCACCCGCGTATTTACTGATCTTCCCGAGCGTCTTGCATATAGCCCGCAGGTTATTGAGATCGACGCCGAAGCCCTCACCGCCCCGCTCGAGGAGGGCATGGTTGCTGGTTCTTTGCGTCCCACACCTCAAGGCATGGAGCGCCTCGCCGCTAGTGGGGAGTGGGAGAGCGTGCGTCTAGCGAAGAAATACGTTGCCGAGACGCATCGCTTATATGAGCTGTTCACGCTTGTCTCGCGTCTGGTTAGCGCGGAAGAAACCGCGCCGGCCGCAGACCCCGCGCTCGAAGTGCTCCGCACCCAAACCCGCACCGCCTATGAGGCGTATGTAGCCGAGTATGGTGCGCTGAATCGGAATACGAAAAGCATCCGTATCGACAAGAACGGCGAGGAAGTCTTGCGGGTGGCCTACCCGCAAGCCGTCCGAGTCTTGAAGAAAGATCCCCGCCACGCCCTCTTGTTTGCTCTCGAGAAATGGGATGACGAGACAGAACGCGCCACGCCGGCTGATATTCTCACCTCCCGGCAGTTGTATGCGCCCTATACGCCTAAAGGCGCACAAACGACCCGCGAAGCGCTTGCGATGAGTCTGGAGCAAACCGGTGGTATCGACCTTGCCTATATGCACTACCTCCTAGGCTTCCGAGAAGAAGTTATTGGCGGTCAGCTGATCGAGGAGGGCCTAGCATTCCTTGACCCCGAAACCGGCGTTCTTACCCGCGCCCCCGAATACTTGTCCGGGAACGTACGCGAAAAACTCAAGACTGCTCAATCGGCTGCTCAAACCGACCCCCAGTACTCCGTGAACGTGGAGGCGCTTGAGAAAGTCATGCCTGAGCCTATTGACTTCACGGAGATCACCCCGAGCATAGGCGCGAGCTGGATCCCGATCCGGGATTACCAGCAATTCCTGCGCGAAATGCTCGATGACGGCCGCCCGAGCCTCACGCTCACGAAGGACGGCGCATACTCCGTGAACTTGAGCGGCGCCCAGTCCCGTTCCTATGAGCAAGAAACCCGGTGGGGCACTACCGCTATGCGAGCCTCCGACATCTTCGTACGTCTCTTGAATGCGTCGCCGGTCAAGGTTGAACACCCAGACCCCGATAACAAAAACAAAAAGATTGTGGATATGGCGGCCACGGCCGCGGCCGTGGCGAAAGGCAAAGAAATCGAAGACCACTTCAAAGAATGGCTCTTCGCTGACGCCACCCGCACCGAGCGCCTCGTTCAAATCTACAACGAGCGCTTCAACTCGCTAGTGGGCCGCGATTACACCGACATCGGTAGTGGCCTCACCCTACCCGGTCTGTCCTCCTCAATCCAGCTCTATGACCACCAAAAAACCGCTATCGCCCGCATGCTCTATGAACCCACGTGCGGGCTATTCCATGAGGTCGGGGCCGGGAAAACCCTCGCGATGGTCTGCGCGGTCATGGAACAACGCCGACTCGGACTCGTCACCAAACCCCTCGTCGTCGTCCCGAACCACTTGGTGGGCCAATTCAGGAGCGAATGGCTAGCCGCCTACCCGGCCGCACGCCTGCTCACTTTAGAGAGTGAAGACATCTCCAAGGCCAATAAGGCTGAGTTTTTCGCCCGCGCAAGGATGGGTAATTGGGATGCGATCATCTGCTCCCACTATGCTTTCGGCCAGCTCCCCCTGGGTAAAGAAACCATCAAAGTCTACGAGCAGACCAAGCTCGACGAGACTCGCGCCCGTATTGCTTTTGAAGCCGCTCAATCCGGCGATGTCTCTGTCTCTAAGCTGGAGAGCAAAATGCTTGAGAGCGAAGCGTCAATTAAGCGCGAGATCAACGACGCCCAAAACCAGCACGACGAAACCCTTTTGTCGTTTGAGTCTCTCGGCGTCGACTATTTGGTCGTCGATGAGGCCCACGCCTATAAAAACCTGCCCGTCAAAGGAGCGGAGAAATTCGCGGGCCTGCTCGGCGGCACGTCGTCGCGTGCCCTCGACCTCGACATGAAAATCAACTACCTACGCTCCCAGGGAAGGGAGCGTATCTGCACGCTCGCCACCGCCACCCCGGTAGCCAACTCGATGGGCGAGATGTGGGTGATGATGCACTACCTACGCCCCGACATTCTCGCCGGTGCTGGCGTCGGTGACTTCACTGCCTGGGCACGCCAGTTCGCCTCCGCCTCCACTGCGGTGGAAATGAACGCCAGCGGCTCCTACGAGGTCAAGCAACGCTTCACCACGTTCAACAACTTGCCGGAGCTGCTCGCGATGTGGCAGACGTTCGCCGACGTCAAACTCACCAGCGAACTGGGCCTCAATCTCCCGGATATGAAAACACGTGGTGATGGTGAACGGCGCGCGGAAACCCTCGAGATTGATCTGGGCGGCCCGATGGAAGAATTCCGGGAGCGCTTGGAAGAACGCGAAACCGCCATCAAAGCCGGCATGGTCAGCCCAACAGAAGACAATTACCTCTGCTTGACGAATGATGGGATCACGTTCGCGACCGACTACCGCCTCTTCACCGAGAAAAACGCGGCCGCGCTCATTGGGGTCGATACTGAGGCGATTACCCACCAGAAAGTCGATGTGGTGGCCGACAACGTCTACCGGGTCTGGAACGAAACCAAAGACAACCAGTATCTGGATGAGACCGGGGAAGTCTCGCCCACGCGCGGGGCCTTGCAGATTGTTTTCTGCGATAAAGGCACCCCCAAAACAGACGGCAGCTTTGACATGTACCACGAACTCAAGCGGCTGTTGGTTGAGAAAGGTGTGCCAGAGAGCGCGATAGCGTTTGTTCACGAAGCGAAAAATACGCTTGAGCGCGACGGTCTCTACAAGCGTGCCCGCTCAGGCTCCATCCAAATACTGATTGGTTCGACTGAGAAACTCGGAACAGGCGCGAACATTCAAACGCGGGCGGTGGCGATTCATCATGTTGATGTGCCCTGGCGCCCAGCTGATCATATTCAGAGGAATGGGCGGGTCTTCCGCCAGAAAAACCAAAACCATGAGGTCGCCGAATACCGCTACTGCACCCTCAAATCATTGGATACCATGAAGTGGCAAACCCTGGAGCGGAAAGCCGCGTTTATTGGCCAGGTCATGACCGGGAAATACTCCGGGCGCTCCATTGAAGATGTCGCCGAGCGCCAGATGTCGTATGCGGAAACGAAAGCTATCGCCTCCGGAGATATCATGCTTATGCGGTCGGTTGATTTGAAAAACCAGATCCAGGGCTTGAAGAATGAGCGGGCTGCCTGGCGTACAAAAAACGCCAACATAGCCTCGAACTTAAGGCTCTTAGGAACCACGGGTATGTTCCTGGGTCGCTATGGGGATGCTCTCGAGCGCGTCCAAGAAACCCTCACCAATCCGCCTGCGCCGGTTATCAAGTTCGATGACACGACCGTGACCGAACGTAAAGTGGCCGCAACGCAATTGAATGATGCTTTGAGCGTACTGCCAAGCTATATTTTCCGCACGGCCGCATCGCGCGGCGCGGGCGCTATCTCGTGGAATCCGGTCTATAGCCTGCCTAAAATCGAGATCAACGGCGTTCCTATCGCCTTCGGTATCACGACATCATATTTAGGTAACGGACACGGCCTGGTCGCCGTGCCCGCAGCGTTTGCTCAGCAACTTGAATACTATCGCCGCTATTTTCCCGATAAAAGCGGCCTAGATATTTCCGTGGAGGTGCAGTTCAAAGGAACCACCATCCCGCGCCTGGACTACCACTATTTTGTGAGGCTGGAGAACATGATCGGCAAACTCGATGGTTTGCAGGAGAAGATAAAAGAATACCAAGCCAATATCGAACGCGAAAAAATGCGCTACGGGAGCGAAACGGAGGAGCGCTGGTCGGGTGAGTCTAAACTTGCCACGCTGGAAGCCGAACTCAAAACGATTACCGCGAGCCTCAGGGAAGGTAAACGCACCCAGCAACAAACCATAAACCTATAAAACGCGAGCACGGTAAGGCCCGTACCGCGCGCGGTGTGCGCGGTACGGCCCTTACCTTATAGCTTCCGTTATTGTTGCGGGAAGTGTTCACTCACGCCGACATTTTCGCCCCCATCGACACCGCTTTGATGTTCAGGCCTCGCCTCATCGTCGCCGGTATTCGAGTCACTGTCCGCGCCCGGGGCGTTACCCTCGCCCGCGTTTTCCGTGCCCGCATTGCGGTATTTTTTGAGCAAAAGGCGGCGCTCATTATTATCAAGCGCGAACGCTTGCACGATCTGTTTGACCGGCAAACCCGACTCAACCAGCACGCCGCGTAAGTCCACGAGCGTTGCTCGCAGCTCGCGCAATTCACCCAGCCTTTTCTCGAAATCCGAGACCGCACCGATGCGCTTTTCCAGCTTTGCGTAATCCGGAGCGATCAGCGGGCTGTCTTTCAAGGCCGCTATTTTCTTCCTCACCACAACCACCACTTCAATACCTGTCGGTGTGGCGTAAGTTCCCGAAACAAAATATTACCACCCACCACTCTTCCATTCCACGCGCCCCGCGCGCCCACCACCAACGCCACCACGTTTACCGCCGGAGTGCGTGTCATTTTTGATCTAAAAAATGAACCCACCCACCACCAAAAACGCTACCCAGCTATGTGCGCTGCCGGCGCTGCTCTGTACCATTTTCCCACCCACTCCGCACCACAAAATAATGCTATAATGGCACGGCGGGTGCGCCACAATCATCTGACCGTCTGGGCTGCGTGTGGACATGAAATGTCCACACGCTATGCCACGCAAGACGTGGCGCCAAGCTTCGCTTGGCTAGCGGAATACACGCCGGCGGCGTGTATCTTTTCCGCTGGCCAGGCCGGCTACCCCGTGAAAAAACTTTCACGGAGCGAGGAACGAAAGTCGCCCCTACGGGCCGTGACTTTAGCCCTAGCCGACCGGCTTAGCAAGCTTAGCATTTGAGGATACAAATGCGCTTGCCCGCCGCCGCGGGGTGATATAGTATGGGGACACCCAAACCCGTTAAGGAGGAAGCGTGACAAGCGCGCCATCCTCCGGGAGGAAGCGCCGTATAGAGAAGCATCTCTATTTCGACGCTGAAGAATGGATGCGGGTGGAAGCGCGGATGCGCTCCCTGGGCCACACTAACTTTTCTGCGTTCACGCGCACACTACTGCTCGGCCGGCCCATACCAACCAGGCCAGACCGAGGCCCGCAGGCGGAAGCACTCCTGAGAGAGCTGAACAGGCTAGGCGTGAACCTCAACCAAATCGCACGCAACGTGAACTCTGCTCATGTGGCGTCTTTTGAGCAGGTTGAGGCAGCCAGAAAACTCATGGAACAAAGCAGGACTCTCATCGAAAGATTCACCTCTGGAGGCGGCCGTGGCGGTAACGAAACTGACCCAGATCAAGACGACGCTCGGTAAGGCAGTGGACTATGTATGCCAGGCATACAAGACCAACGGGCATCTTCTTGTTTCTTCGAATGCGGGCCTGTCGTGGGTGCCTGAAGATATCACGAAAGGCTTCATGGCCACCCACGCCGAGGCATCGTTCCATAAGAGTGTTGGCCGGCCTGGGAGCGTTCTCGCCCACCACCTCATTCAATCTTTCAAGCCCGGAGAAGCAGATGCCAACGAGGCACACGATATCGGAATGGAATTGATTCACGAGCTGTTAGGAGACGCCCATGATTACGTAGTGGCAACGCATGTGGATAAAGACCACATCCACAACCACATTCTTTTCAACCCCGTCAACCGCGACACGTGGAAGCGCTGGCGTTGCCCGAAGACCCGTGTCTATGACATCCGCGAGCTATCCGACAAACTCTGCCGGCAGCACGGTCTGTCAGTCATCAAGAACAGGCGCGGACACGGACGCGATAACAACATCGGTGACCTTTATGCCCAAGCGCGTGGCGACTCGCGTAAAGACGATCTGCGGCGCCTCATCGACGCCGCCATTAGCGAGACCGCTACCTGGGAGGGATTCCAAACCGAACTCGTCGCCCGCGGTATCAAAATGGAAACCAAAGGCCAACACATCCTCTTCACGCTCCCTGGCACGAAGCGATCTATCAGAGGTGCAAAGCTCGGTGCACCCTACACCCCAGCCGCGCTACGCGCGCGCCTCGGGCGCACCCAGGTCTTCGAATACGTCGCCCAAAAACACCTTATCGAGATGCGTGAGGACGGCACCATCGAAGTACTCCTACCCGGAACGCGTGGCAGTCTCGCCCTCGTGCTCCCAGCCTCGGCTATCTCTGATAGTGGGGGCGCCTACCGGCTCTATATTGACGCGGGTGCCGAGCTGACCATCATCAACACGAAAGACTTTTCGTTCCACACCCAGATCACCCCACGGCAGCTCTATACGTTCTTTACTCTCCCCGTGAACGCACCCCCAGCTTTGATTACGGGGAAGATACCGCGCGGGAAAACACCGGCCCAGCGCGCCTACTTCGCCGCCATCGACAACCAGTGCGAAAAGCTACGAGCACGGGCAGACGTCGTGAACCTCACCGCCCGCGCCGTACATATGGGCACAAGCGAACTCACCGCATACCGCGATGAGCTTCGCCTTGAGCGCGATAACCTCGTCGAGAAAAACGCGAGCCTCGTTATCGAACGCCAAGCCACGCTTGATGAAGGAAAGTCGAGTGAGGTTATTGATCGGAAGATCGACCGCACCACCACCCGCATCACCACGCTTGAGACCGCACTCAAAAGAATCGACCAACGCACCCAAACCAGGATCCAAGGAAAGGACATCACCAAATGAGTATTATGGGAGGCGAACAAATCGCCAATACAGTTACGGCAACACTCCTGCAAGCTGGCCTAAAAATCACCGGCTACTTCCTCACGAATTCCGTCCAGGCCGTTCGGCTCACCGCCCAAGGCGGCCTCAAACACCTCGCCAAAATGAAAGGCGTCGCGCCCAGTCAGCGTGACCATGGCCGCATGACCATCAAAACGCTCCAGCGCAAAGGTGGGGATCTCCACTCGGCCGAGATCACCCCGGAAAACCTTGCCGCTCTCAAAAAATACTTGCGGCGCACCGGCATCGACTTCGCGCTCGAGCGTGCCGGAGAAGGCTACTTCGTCCACTTCCAAGGAAGCGACGTGGCGCTCATGCAACACGCCTTGGCCCGCATCGAAGCCGACCTCACCCCCACGCGGCAACAGGCTAGCCAGAGCAAGCCGGGCACCGAAAAAGATACGCCGGAAAAAGACACACCTGAGAAGACGGCATCCAAGAAAGACGAGAAAGCACCAGAAGCAGACGCGCCCGCGCAAACCGGCGACGTCACCCAACCCGCCGATACCACCCCGAACGCCGACGCCGCCGCTCTGTCTGCCTCGGAAAGCCAGACACCCCAGGCACCGGCGACGTCGGAGACACTGCCGACGTCAGACGCGACGCCCACCGCTACGGTGCCGACGTCAGAGGCCGCGCCGGGAAAGAAACCGGTCACGAAAGAAAAAATCCAGACCCGCAGCGATGTGGCGCGTGCTATTGAGAAGAAAGCCCGAGCCAAAAAAGCCGCACTCAACGGGCGTCCGCCTGTGCCTGCCCAGGTGGTCTCGAAAAAGATGGGCCGGTAGAATCCCGTGGATATTTTCTGTGCCGGCACTATCGCCAACACCCCACAATGGAACCTCGAACACACCTCCTTGCGGTTCATTATCGAAACGCAGGCTGCTATCAAAACCACAGTGATAGCTAGTGGCCGCCTCGCCCGCTACCTCGGCGAAGAACTCGCATTACAGCGCGGCACTCAAGTACTTGCCTACGGAGCAATCGAGCAAGGCGAAGACGGCGGCATATTCCTCGCCCCCTATTCACTAGCCCCCGACTATTTCCCGGACTGGAGCACGCCATGACCCGCGGGACGTTCACGCTCATCACGGGCGAGCCAGCAGAGCGCGCCCTCGCCCAGCTCCTACGCGGTCACGCTCCCTTGACCGCGCTCACGCTAGCCGAGGCCCCCACTCATCCCGATGTCGCCCGCCTATTGCCCGCCAATGTGGAAGCGCTTGTTTACCGCGAGCCTGGCTTGTGTTTGATCGACACGGCCATCGACCCCCACGCTATCTTCGACACCCTCACCCGCCTACGCACACCAACGACCGATGTCGGTGACGCCGATGGTGTGGGTGTCTCTGACGTCACGACGTCAGAGACACCGCCACTCGCATCTACCGCTTCCACTCCCGACCTTGCCGACACCCAGGAAATCCCGCGGGTTTCTTTCACTTATGAGGGCCGGGCTGATATTGCGGCTGTGATCGAGACCCGCGCGAAAAAGAAAGCACACCAATGACCTACATCCTCACTATCCTCGGCCTCCTCCTCGCCTTCTGGTCGGGCAACAAGGTCTGTTTCCAGGTACGCAGCGACATCGAAGCCGAACTGCCACTCACGGATATTCTCGACCGCTTCTACCTCGATCTCCTTGAGCGGCCTTTCCACGTCTCTTTTCATGAGATCGACGCCGCCGTCGGATTGTGTCTTGCGGCCGCAATTGGCCTGAGTGCCCTCTACCAAAAAACGATGAAAGGCACCCGCCGCGACGGCGCCGAGCACGGCTCCGCGCGCTTCGCCACCCAGGCCGCGATCCGCCCCTACCGCGACAAAACCTATACGAACAACCTGCTTTTTACTCGCACCGAGCGCTTGTCCCTAGACGGTCGGAAAACCCAACGCAATCTCAACGCCCTCGTTGTTGGTGGATCCGGGTCAGGTAAATCCCGCTATTACGTTTTACCCAACCTCGCGCAATTCAATACGTCGTTCGCGGTCACTGACCCCAAAGGCGAACTCTATGCCCAAACACGCTCCCACCTCGAAGCCGCTGGATACAAGGTGCGATGCTTCAACCTCGTCGACTTCAACCTCTCCGCCAACTTCAACCCGCTCTCCTACTTCAAAGATGCCCGCGGTGAAATCGATATCAGTATCCTCGTCGAAAACTTCATCTCGAATACCACCGGGCGCAAACCCGCCACCTCGAGTGACTTCTGGGAAAAAGCAGAACGCGCACTCCTCACCGCCCTGGTTGCCTATATCTACTACACGAAAGGCAACACCGGCACGCTCATCGATATCGTCGACCTGCTCGCGCAAATGCAAGCATTCGAAAAAGAAGACGAGAGCAAGTCCGACGTCGATCTGCTCTTCGAAGCAACCAGCGAGCTAATCCAGGAAGCAGAAATAGCCCGCCAAGACCCCACCCAAGACATCTTCTCCCCCGAAGCTTTAGCCGCGATCGACGGGCTACGCTTCGCCGCCTCCCAATACAATACCTATTTGCAAGGCGCGGGAGAAACCAAAAAATCAGTGATTATCTCCCTCGGAGTGAGGTGTGCACCCCTCCACATGGCACCCATGCGGACACTTCTTTCTACCGATACCCTCCACCTCGAACGCATCGGCTTGGAGAAGACGGCGCTGTTTTTGATCATCCCTGACACCCACGCCGCCTTCAACTTCCTCGCATCCATTTTCTTCGAGCAACTCTTCGAAACGAATATTTATATCGCCGACCACGAAGCTTCACGACGGCTTCCTGTTCAACTCCAGGTGTTTATGGACGAGTTCGCGAATATTGGCAGGATTCCGTCTTTTGAGCGGAAGATTGCGGTCATGCGCTCCCGTGCCATCTCCGTATCCGTGATCGTCCAGAACATGGCGCAGGGCAAAGCGCTCTATAAGGAAGACTGGGACACCATCGTCGGCAACTGCGACTCAATCCTCTTCCTCGGCGGACAAGAACGCTCCACCACCGAATACTTCTCGAAGATGCTCGGCAAGCAAACGATCACCACCACAGATGTTTCTGAGAGCCGGGGCAGGAACGGAAACTGGACACGCGGCCACAAACGCCTCGGGCGTGAACTCATGACACCCGACGAGATTGCCCACATGAGGGCCGACTACTGCTTGTATTTTCTGCGTGGCCTTGACCCTTTCTACTCGAAAAAACTCGAAGCACCAAATGTGTAACCGCAACCAGTCGGGTTTAATCGCTCTCTTCTAAAGGGTCTCCCGACACAAAGAATCCTGGTTTCACGAACCGGAAATCTTTAGTGTCTATAGCTCACTATCCGTCGACATTATCCTTCTCCGAGGAATGCTTTAGCCATGCGCGAGGAACCGAACAGCAAGGTGAGGAAGAATACCGGGCCAGCAATCAACCCCGCCAAATTCGCCGTCAAGGTGGAGAGCATGTTATCCCCCGTCAAACTATTCACGTCCACCATCTCCACTTGGAAATACGAGTAAATCGTGATGCACAAGATGATAACCACGCCATGCAAGACCGCACCGGCGTAACGCCGCAAATATCCCACGCCGATGCTTTTCGTCTCCGGGTGCGAGAGGAAAACAAGCGGAAGAGTTGCGGCCGCACTCAAAATATAAATTTCCGCGAAACGCAACAACACGATGATTTTCACGCCGATAGAGGCAACAATGGAAAGCAGCCACGGCAAGAACAACACCAACATAAGACCCGCCTTATCGGCCATCCCGAGGTCGTCTACCGCTGTTTTCACCGACGCCGGAAGATCACCCCCGGCAACCGTGTCCGGGCTTTGCGCTACTACTCCGGCGGTGATTTTCTCACCCGCCTCATTAATCGAGGACAAAATGAGATCGACATTTGCTATTGCGATCAATATCAACGCGGCTTTCAGCAACGCGAGAGCGATCTGCTGGGTGCCGCTCTTGCTGTCTCCCTCATAACGGGTAGAAAGCCTAGCTAGCTCGAGCACGAGAATAATCGCGAGAATAGTCGCCGCCACAGGCTTTACCGCAACAGAATTGAGGCTCGTGCAAAACTCAAAAGCGCTCTGGTTGTAGGAGGCGATGTCTGTTTTCAGGTCATCGACCCCGCCCGCAAAGCTACCGCCGAAAATCGCGGTGAGCATCGCCAAAATAATCCCAGCCACAACTAGCCCTCCCTGTTAGTTTTCGCTCATGCGGATCACAACCGGAGGCTCTTCCCCGCACCACGAATCCGGGCCGACCGTTGTCCCCATTTTTTCGTTCCACGCGGCAACATTCCGGCCATCCCCTAGCGAGATCGCTACGTGCCCGGGCCAATAGAGAATGTCTCCTGGCTTGGCTTGGCTATAAGGCACGCGCCGCCCATACGACAACACACCCGTCGTGTCGAAGTAGTTGATGGTCACCCCGTGCTGGCGATATACCCAGGCAACGAACCCAATACAGTCCCAACCGCTCGGGGATTGTCCCCCGTGCACGTAGGGCACGCCTTGATAGGCGAGGGCCGTATCCAGAACTGCGCTCGACCCGCCGGGCACGCGAACTATTTCACCGGTCGCTGCCCGCCTACCCAGGTCTGGGTTGCGACGCACAACGATACGCCCGTCATCCAGGAACTTCTGAAGATCGGTGTGGGTGAAGCGCTCGAGGTAGTAGGCGGCGTTACCGTAATTCTCCGTGAGGAGGGTGCCGTCGGTGTTTGCGGCCGCATACCCGACGTGTCCGGCCGGGTGGTCATGCCCAGCCACCCCAGACTTGAACGAAACGACGTCACCGGTTTTGACGTCTTTTGCGTTACTGATAACAGGCCAGCCCGGCAAATTAGCGGTATCTCCCCACTGGGAGCCATTACCACCAGCAGGGGTTAGGTCACCGTGGGTGTAGACCCATTTACCAGGCCCGCCACCCATGTCCCGGTTCACCCGCCAATACACGAAGTCGGTGCAATTCCCGAAATAATAAAGCGTTTCCGGATTCACCGTGTTGAACACCGGCGTCGCGTTTCCTTTACTATCCCTGACTTTGTCGCGCCAGGGGTAGTCGTCTTGGATCGGGAAAGCAACCTCTGGAAGCTCATCATCGACAACGAGGTTAACGATCCAGTTGGGGATGAACGAGATAATCGCGATGATCATGATGGAGGCCACCAGCCCGGCTATCAAGACCGGGGAGGCAGCGATCATGGATACTGTGCTCGCAATGGCGGCTGCGATTTTCACGGACACCACCCGCCCAGCATTCAATGCCCGGGAGGCGAGCCTAGGCCGGTACCCACCCCGGTGAGCGGTAGCCCTGCCCGCTTTCCTGCCAGCCCGCTGGGCCTGCCGACTGCCCGGGGTCGCCCGGCGCAGTCCGGGCACGACGCTCGACCCCGAACGCGCAA
>NZ_JBHNSQ010000083.1:0-50587 GCF_059085665.1 Actinotignum sp. usb-actsch-213 | reverse complement strand
GCGGTGGCCGCTACAGCCCGCCAGCGCGGTAGCGGCCACCGCGATGCCCGCCAGGATCGTTCGGTATCTCACGGGGTGCCTCACGCGGTGATCTCCTCGATAAGTGCTTCGACCTCGGGGTTTTCAGTGGCGAGTGGGTCGTTGAGGACCACGCTGGAATTCCCATTGGCCTCCATGAGGCGCAGGGTGGACCAGTCCACCGCCACATCGCGCCGGGCTCGCCGCGCCGCGGCCAGGAAGCGCCCCCGTAGCGCGGCCCGGGTGGTTTGCGGCGGAACCGTGATGGCTCTGGCAGCGCGTTCGGGCGCGATAACACGGTGTAGGAGCCCGGATTCTTCCATCCGGTCGCGCAAACCGCCCGCGGTGATATCGTGATATGCCAAATCCAGGCGTGCCACTCGGGCATCGCAGAGTTTCGCCCCGGTGCGTTCCCGGTAGCGGGTGAGGAGGGCGAGTTTGGCAGCCCAGTCGATTTCGGTGGCAATAGTGCTCGGATCGCGGCGTTCCACCGCGTCAATGGCGCGCTCCCACAGCTCGAGGAGATAGCGCCGGGTGGGATCGAGCTCCGCTAGGTATCCTTTCCGATCCAGGTGGTTCATCGCGGCTTCATACATTCGCCGCTGTACTGAAATCGGATCGGTCAATCCGCCGCTGGCCAGTTCCAAATTAGCTCGCCCCGATAGGTCCGCGCCCGTGATCCGGATAGCGTGCATGGGGTCGGCGAGTTCCAGGTCCGGAAGGATTGCGCCTTCTTCCACGAGGGTAAGGAGAGCTTCGGTGGCCGCGACTTTGAGGCCGGTTGTTGCCTGGGAAATATTGGAATCCCCCACGATAACATGCATGCGCCGGTAGAGTTCCGCATCAGCGTGGGGTTCATCGCGGGTATTGATCATGGGCCGGGACCGCGTGGATGCCGAAGAGATAGCCTCCCACATTTGGTGGGAGCGTTGGGAAAATTCGTAGCGTACCTGCCCGTCTTCCCCGCGGTGCAGGCTACCGGCTCCCGCTACGATCTGCCTGGTCACGAAGAAGGGGATGAGCCTGGCAATGCGCTGGCGGTAGTCAGGGCGCCGGTGCACCATGTAGTTTTCGTGGCACCCGAAAGAGTGCCCTTCTGAATCAACATTGTTTTTCAGGAGGTGGATGGCCCCAGGTACGCCGTCGTCCTGTAATTTTTCATTGGCGCCTTTCGCAAGTCGCGCAAAAATGAGTTCTCCGGCGCGGTCGTGGGCGAGGAGGTCGTCGATATTATCGCATTCAGCGGTGGCGTATTCCGGGTGGGCACCCACGTCCAGGTAGAGGCGTGACCCGTTTTCTAGGAAGGTGTTCGTTGACCGATGCAGGGCCAGTACCGGCGCGAATAGCCGCTGCGCGGATTCTTCGGCATCCAGCGGTGGGCGTGTGCCGCGTTGCGCCGCGCAGGTAATCCCGTACTCGGTCTCAATGCCCATAACGCGACGGGGTATCACTGTCCGCCTTTCTGTACGAAGCCCTGTACGAAGGAGGACGCGTTGCTTTCTAGCACGGCGTCAATATCGTCGAGCAGCGCATCGATACCAAAATCTTGATTTTGCGCCTGCGGGGCGTCCACTTCGGTATGTTCTTCCTGCCGGCGTTGGGGCTGCAGGAATTCTTGACTGGACATTTCTTCCTTCCTCTTCTCTGGTAGTGATGTTCACGGGTGTCCGGATGCTGCCGGCCGAGTTTGCGGCCGAGGCAGGATGCCGGACCGGACGCGTCGGCAAGGTGTCCCCTAGGAACCCGCCGCGGTGAGCGCGGCAATAACATCGTCTATCGTGTGTGCGGCGGTCAGGGTAGCTCCCAGCCTTGCTTCGTTCGCGGCATTCGGATCGGGCAAGTTGAGACGATGAAGCTGGCCGGCGCTATCGCGTAGCAGCACGCTTGACCAGCTGGCCGCGGCCACCTGATCGGAAAAGCGGGAAATGAGCTGCCCGCGTAGGTAGGCGCGGGTGGAGCCCGGGGCCTGCCGGGTAGCCTTGGCTATCTCCGCCTCCGAGAACAGCTCCTCTACCCGCCCCGCGGCCCGTAGTTTCGCTACGATGGAGCGTTCGGGGCGCACATCATGCCATTGCACATCGAGGGCGCGCAGCTTATCCGAATCCCAGCTTCCCCCACCGCGTTCACGTAATTCGTTGAGAACCTGGTATTTCGCTACCCATTCCACCTGGGATGCGGCGGAAAAAATATCACGGGACAGCAGATCAAGAACATTTTGCCACCGCTCGAGGATCTCGGCGGTATCCGCGTCCACCTCACCGTGTTCGGCCAGCGCATCGCGCACCGCATCGAGGTATATCTGTTGAATCTCCAGCGCGGTGCGCGGTTCGCCTTCGTGCACTTCGAGTTTGGTGGAGAGAGTGGGATCTTGGGATACCGTCCACGTGAGCGGCACGGGATTATCCATGATGACCGATTCCAGCCCGAGAGGCACAGCGTCACGTTCTAGCATCCACAGCACCAGCGAGGTGGTCCCCACCTTGAGCAGGATAGACACGTCAAATTGGTTGGCATCTCCCCCGATGACGTGAAGGCGCCGGAAGCGTTGCGCCGCCGCGTGGGGTTCATCGCGGGTATTGATAATGGGCCGGTTGAAAGTAGTTTCCAACCCGATGTCATTTTCCACGTAATCGGCGCGTTGTGAAATTTGGAATCCGGGCTGTTCCGAGCGCGGGCCGAGCCCCACGCGGCCGGTGCCGCACAGAATCGGCCGGGTCACGAAAAAAGGAATGAGGTAGCGGATGATCTCCGTGAAGGGCAGGGAGCGATCAACCAGGTAGTTTTCGTGGGAGCCGTACGCCGCTCCTTTTCCGTCCACGTTGTTTTTGTAGATGGCAAATTCGCGGCCGTTTTTGCGCAACAGCTCGATTCCACGCCGCGCGATAAGCTCTCCGGCGCGGTCCCAGAGCACGGCTTCGCGCGGGGTGGAGGTTTCCGGCGAAGAATATTCCGGGTGGGCATGATCCACGTAGAGACGCCCGCCGTTAGTAAGAACCGCGTTCGCGGCGCGCGGGCGGCGCAGTTCTGCCTCATCTTCCGTTAGAGGTGCGACGACGACGCCAGCTGGCGGGGCAGGATTTTCAGGATCATCGGTGAGCTGAGAAGGGTCCGCCTCCTCCCGGCTCATCCGGAAACCGCGGGCGTCATTGAGGGGATCTTCTCCGGTGTAATCCCAGGCCACCGGGCCGTGCGTGCCGGCCCCTTCCCCGGCATGCCCGTAGGTTTCTACAAAATCAGCCGAGAGCACCACAGGATTTGCCCGCAGATCAGCGGGTTCCATAATCCCGAATTCTGTTTCCAGGCCGATGACTCGACGTGCTGTCACCGTGGTTCCTCCCCTGTTGTGTTCTGCGCGGGCGGCACACTTGGTTGGGCATGGCCGGACGCACGTGCCTGGCGTGCCTGATCACTCTGGCGTGGCCGCACCGCCACGATCCGCTCCCCGCGGTTTTTACCGTTGACTTTGGCCCATTCATCCGGGTTGGAGATCTGGTCCAGTTCCGAGCTATCACGGGCTTCGGCATGCACGGCGGCGATAGCGTGCTGCGCGGTAATTCCGCGCGCCCCGGTTGTCAAATACGTTTTGATAGCTGCCTTTTTCGCGCGATCAACGATGCCGGCCAGGAGGGCCCCGGAAACAAAATCGGCAAGATAGAGAGTTTCTTTCCGACCCGATGCATAGGTGACATCCACGAAGCGGTTCTCCGGTGATGCCTCGAAAACCTTATCCGCGATGAGGCGGGCCAGATGTGCGGCGGCTCCCGCCCCACCACCGTAGGCCTCCACATCGGCTGGTGTATAGGGCAGATCAGGCGTGAGGTACTTGGAGAGAATATCCACACTCCCCGCGTAATCGGGGCGTTCTACCCGGATTTTCACGTCGAGCCGGCCGGGCCGCAAAATAGCCGGGTCGATCATATCTTCCCGGTTGGAGGCGCCAATAACGATAACGTTGGAGAGTTGTTCCACCCCGTCAATTTCGGCCAGCAGCTGGGGTACCACGGTTGTTTCCACATCGGAAGAAATCCCGGAACCGCGGGTGCGGAACAGGGCTTCCATTTCGTCGAAGAAAATAACAACGGGAATACCCGAGGAGGCCCGATCG
The DNA here is from genome assembly GCF_059085665.1 of Actinotignum sp. usb-actsch-213. Taxonomy (NCBI): domain Bacteria; kingdom Bacillati; phylum Actinomycetota; class Actinomycetes; order Actinomycetales; family Actinomycetaceae; genus Actinotignum; species Actinotignum sp. usb-actsch-213. The sequence goes on along the minus strand of NZ_JBHNSQ010000083.1, from coordinate 46,464 downwards.
CGGGCCCGCGAAAAGATTTCGCGGATCTGGCGTTCGGTTTCCCCCACGTATTTATCGAGGAGCTGCGGGCCCTTGATATTGAGGAAGTACGAGGAGGCTTTCGCCACTCCTTGGGCACGCGCAGCATTCTCCGCGAGAGAGGTGGCCACCGCTTTCGCGATCATGGTTTTCCCGGTTCCCGGAGGCCCGTACAGCAAAATTCCCTTGGGTGGGCGCAGGCCGTGCTCCCGATAGAGGTCGGGTTGCTGGAAAGGCAATTCGATACTGTCGCGAATTTCCTCAATCTGAGCATCCAAGCCACCAATATCCGCGTAGGAAACATCCGGGACTTCTTCGAGTAAGAGGTGCTCAACATCCGGGCGTTCCACTTTTTCTACCAGAAATCCGGTTTTTAGATCCGCCATGCAGGTATCCCCGACCCGCAGTTGCGCAGCCGAAAGCTTCCCGCCGATGCGCAGCACTTTTGTTTCATCCGCGTGCACCCGCACGAGTACCCGCTGGGGGTCCAGCACGAGTTCAACAGCAACGAGTTGCCCGATATTTTCGTAGCCTCCGATGCCGACCACTACGAGTTCTTCATTGAGGCGTACTTCTTGGCCGGGGCGCAATTGTTCCAAAGCAACATACGGGGACACGGCCACATTCATTTTCCGGCCGCCCACGAGGGCATCAATGGAATGATCGGAGGAATGCCCACGAATAAAGGTGGCGAAGGTAGCCGGAGGCCGGGAGAGGGAATCGAGTTTCTCCCCCAATTCCTGGATGCGTTTGCGGGCGGCGACCAGCGAGGTGGAGAGCCGTTCATTTTTCTCACGCAAGGACGCGATTTCGGCAAGAGCCGCGCTCGACTCCGGTGTGCTCATGGCTTCCTTTCTGATCGTCCCTTTATTCTAGGACAGGCCTACCTTACCGCCCACCCCGGGAGATAGCATCCCGGGTGCCCGCACGGTTAGGTCACTAGTCCTCGACGTGCTGTGCGTGCTCCACATCCCGTCGCTTGGCCACTTCCCGTGATTCCTTCGCGTGCCGTTGCTTTTCCGCTTCGCGGTGCGCGATTTCCGCCGCGATTTTCTCCGCTATCTCGCGGGAATGTTCTCCCGGAGTGGAGACCCCGCTTTCTTCTACATCCGCCCGGTGTGCGAGATCGCGGCGGACCTTACGAAGTTTCTTTTCCGCAATAGTGCGTTCTTGAAGTGGTTCAGCTTCTGGGTTTTCCCAGGGCATGGGTTCGGCGTAGGCACCCTTAGCAGGTCGGGATGCCGGAGAAAGCCGGGTGGGCCCCGCTAGCCGGCGCGCCACAATGAGGAAACCGGTATGCGCGACCATGCGGTGGTCGGGGCGCACCGCGAGTCCCTCTAGGTGCCAGGTGCGCACCAGGGTTTCACTGGCCTCAGGGCCGGTGAAAAGTCCGGTGGCTTTGAGATCTTCGGCGCAGCGGGAGAGCTGCGTTGTGGTTGCAACGTAGGAGAGGAAAACGCCGCCGGGTACCAGAGCCTGCGCGGCCGCCGGAATGATTTCCCAGGGAGCGAGCATATCGAGAATAACGCGATCAAAACCGGCCGGGTGATCAGCCAAAATATCAGCGGCTTCCCCGCATTCCACCCGCCAATTATCTGGCCGCTTACCCCACCAGGACACCAGGTTGGCCTGCGCAATCTCCGCGAATTCCGGGCGTCGTTCCGCGCTCAGAAGAAATCCTTCGGCTCCTACCGCTTGGAGCAGAGAAACGGAGAGAGCACCGGAACCCACCCCGGCTTCAAAAACTCGCGACCCGGGGTAGATATCCGCGGCGTGGATGATTTGCGCCGCATCTTTCGGGTACACAATGGTGGCCCCACGCGGCATGGAAAGCACGTAATCGCTCAGCAGCGGGCGCAAAGCGAGGAATTCACGGCCTTCCTCAGTGGTAATGAGGCTACCTTCCTCTTGTCCAATAAGTTCGCTGTGGCGGAAAGAGCCCCGCGTGGACTGGAAATAGCCATCAAGCGTGAGATTGATGGTGTAATGCCGCCCTTTAGGATCGGTGAGTTGCACGCGTTCACCGGGGCGGAAGGGGCCTCGTCGTAATGTCATTCCTCCAGTGTAGTTTGTCCTTGCGATAGATTTTTCTGTCGCAGCGAGTTGTTAAAGTGGAAGCATGACTCGTCACGCCGCACTATCACCATCACGTGCCAAAGATTTCAAGCAGTGCCCGCTGCTCTTCCGTTTCCGGAGCGTTGATCGCCTGCCCGAAGCCCCTTCCCTCGCCGCGCTACGCGGCACTCTCGTGCATTCGGTTTTGGAGTACCTGTACGCCGCTCCGCAGCAAGAACGCACCGAAGAATACGCTCAGTCCCTCCTTCTCCCGCGCTGGGAAGCCCACCTGGAAAAGTCCCCGCAGGATGCCGATCTTTTTGAGTCCGCGGATGCGCTTTCGGAGTGGCTGGAGCAGGCCCGCGCTCTTATTAGCAATTATTTCCACATGGAGAATCCGCAGTTTTTGGCACCGCGGGATCGGGAGAAGTTCATCAATGCCCGCCTGCCTTCCGGTTTGGCCCTACGCGGAATCGTTGATCGTATCGATGCTGCTCCCGATGGCGCCTTGCGGGTGGTGGATTATAAAACCGGGAAGTCACCGCACCCGCGCTACCAGAACGAAGCACTGTACCAGATGCGCTTTTATGCGCTGATTTTGGAGCTGACGGAAGGGCAGCGCCCAGCCCGTACCCAGCTTGTCTACCTCAAAGATGGGCGCACCCTCACCTATGATCCGCTCCCGGAAGATACCCGGCGTATCGCCTTGGATCTGGAGGAAACCTGGCGGGCTATCGCCGCGCGCCTGGATTCCGGGGAATTCGAACCGCGTACCTCCCGGCTGTGCGATTGGTGCTATTTCCAGCAGATCTGCCCGGCCTACGGTGGAACTCCCCCGCCGCTCAGCACAGAGGGGGTGGAGCACATGCGCACGGCACATAGCTAAATAGCGTGGAGCTGGATTCGGCAATTAGCCACGCAGGGAACTGGGGTCGCTAGCTAGCCAGCAAGCAACTGGATACCCAGAAGGGCATCGACCGCGCGCACTACCTGCCCCGCATCGGGCGCTCCGGATGCCGCCCAGTCATCCAGGATGCGCAGGGCTTGCGGAGTGTCCAGATCATCGGAAATAGCCTCAATGACTGCCCGGCAGGTGGGAGCCAGCTCAGGCTCCGCGGGCATATCGCCCGGCTCGGCGGCCACGGACTTTCCAAGCGCGTTACGGGCTGCCTGCTGCCAGGATTCCAAACGTGCTTCGGCATCCCGGAGCGCACTCGCCTCGTATTCCCAATCCGAGCGATAGTGATTCGCCAAAAGAACCAGCCGAATGGCATTCGGGTGCGCACCTGCCGCGGTCAACTCCGAAACTCGAACCAGATTGCCCAGCGACTTGGACATTTTTTCACCCTGGTAGGCCACCATACCCACGTGGAAGTGGATATCTACCCGGCCGCGATCATCGGTCATCTCCCGCAGATGACTCTCGCTCATTTCATGGTGCGGGAACAGCAGATCACGCCCGCCGGCCTGCACGGTGATATGTTCCCCCAGGTAGGTACGGGCTATCAGCGCGCATTCCACATGCCAGCCCGGCCGCCAGAACCCGGGCTTCTCCCCCGCGGGCCTGAAGTCATTGCCACGCACACCCTTCCACACCAGCGGGTCCAGGGTGCGGCGTTTGCCGGGGCGAGTTGAGTCGCCACCGTGCTCGTCAAAAATCTGCTCGAGATCCAAATACTCAAATACCGGCGCGGCGGCAAAACTCGGATCGCGGGTGAGATCAACATAGATATCTTCCGAGCCATCCCCATTGGGAAGTCGGTACGTGAGACCGCGAGCCTCAAAATCGCGGACGACCGCCTCCACCTCGTCCAGCACCTCGGACACCGCAACCCAGTTACCGGGCGGGACAACCCGGAGGGCATCCATATCGGAACGGAAAAGCGCTATCTGAGAATCGGCAAGTTCACGCCAATCCACCTGCGTTTGCTCGGCGCGTTCGAAAAGCGGATCGTCGATATCCGTGATGTTTTGGGCATAGCGAACCGGAAGTCCGGCCGCCAGCCAATACCGCACCAGGGTGTCGGCGCTCACGTAAGTAAAAGCATGGCCCAAGTGGGTGGCATCGTAGGGTGTGATTCCGCAGGTATAGAGGGTAGGGTGCCGCGTTTCTACCCGGCAAATGTCCTCATTATCAGAATCGTAAAGGTTGAGGTCCGGGGTGAATCCCAGTGGTGGTACCTCCGGGCGTGTCCAAGTCTCCATCTGGTTATCCGTTAGTCTCCTACTTCACAGGTCCTCCCCGCGAGGAACCCACGCACAGTCTACCCAGTACGCCGCTAGCTCTCAGAGAACAGCCGTGCGAGGCGAGCCGTCACGGCGTCGTCGTTAAAAAACAGAAAGCGTACCGGTGCCCAGCAGCACCACCACGAGTACCGCCAATCCAAGACGATAGATCACGAATGGCAGGTACGAACGCGTGGACACCAAACGCAAGAACCACACGATCACCGCGTACCCCAAAACGAAAGAAATTACCGTGGCAAGAATCGTGGGCCCGGCCGGAATCGAGGCGTCTCCGGCGTATTTGACCAACTGGTAGAAACCGGAGAGCAGCACCGCGGGCACCGCCATGAGGAAAGATACCCGTGCCGCAGCTTCGCGCGTATAGCCGAGGAGTAGCCCGGTGGTAATCGTTCCGCCCGAACGGGACACTCCCGGAATAAGCGCGAGAGCCTGCCCGAAACCGAGAAGCAAACCGTCACGGTAGCTCATATCGCGCAGCTCTTTACGCTGGCTCGCCCATCGATCTGCCAGCCCGAGGAAAATTGCGAACAGCGCCAACACAGCCGCGGTGATATAGAGATTACGCAGCGACGTCTCGATGGTATCCGCGAAAAGGAGGCCGAGAATGCCAATCGGAAGCGTACCAATAATGACCACCCAGCCCATCCGTACATCCGCGTCCGTCCGTGCCACCCGCCCGGTCCACGAACACAACCACTTCCGGATGATGCGCACAATATCTTTCCAGAAATAGCAGAGGACCGCTGCTTCGGTGCCCAGTTGAATAATCGCGGTGAAAGCCGCACCCGGATCTCCCCAGCCGAAAAGATCACCGATAATACGGATATGCGCCGAGGACGAAATCGGCAAGAATTCCGTAAGCGCTTGCACAATGCCAAGAATGGCTGCTTCTAGATAACCCACGGGGCCTAAGCATAGCGGGCGGGGCGCGCGGGCACGGGGAAGTGTCCGGGCACTGTCGGCCGCGTGCCTCGATAGCCGCTACTGTCGTCGCGACCAGCAGAGCGCGGCGGCGCTGTACAGTGCGGTGGTTTAGAGTGGAGCCATGGATTATCGTGCGGTTGGTACCAGCGGACTTCTTGTATCCGCTCTCGGCTTGGGAACGCTCACGTGGGGTCGTGATACCGATGAGGACGAGGCCCGCGGGCAGTTGCGTGCTTTCCTCGACGCGGGCGGCACCCTCGTGGATACGTCACCGGCTTTCGGTGATGGCGCGGCAGAAGCACTGCTCGGCTCCTTGCTTAGCTCTTTTTTTGGCGACGCCGCCGCTCGCTCCCAGCTCGCTATCTGCACCCGGGTAGGTTTCCTCGATAATCCAAGCGGTCCCGCCTATAGCGTATCGCGGGCCGGTATTGAACGTTCCCTCGAGGCATCTCTCTCCCGGCTCGGTATCGAAACAGTAGATATCGCGGTGGCAGGCGGCCCCGATGGCGTGACCCCGGATGAGGAAACTGCTATGGCCCTGGCCGGGCTGGTAACGCACGGTAAAGCTCGCTACATCGGAGTATCGGGTTATGAACCCTGGCGGGTAGCGGCGATGCACACCCTCTTGCGCGAACGCCACCTGCCTCCGCTGACCGTGGTAGAAGAAGAGTATTCGCTTGTGGAGCGGAGTGTAGAAAAATCCACGCTCCCCATGTGTGAAGCTATGGGGATCGGGCTGCTCGCCACCTCAGCCCTCGGGCGAGGCGTGCTCACCGGGAAATACCGGCACTCCATTCCCGCCACCTCGCGGGCTGCCTCCGATCACCTTGCTGCCTTCATCGCCCCCTATTTGGCTGAAAGGCCGCGCCGGATCGTGGAGGCAGTAGCTAAAGCTGCTGACGGGCTGAACTGGAATCCCGCCGAAGTTGCGCTGGGATGGCTCCTAGCCACCCCGGTGAGCGCAGCTCTGGTGGGCGCACGTACCGCCAGCCAATTAACAAGTCTGCTCGGGGGAAACCTAGCGGGTGGTGAGGAACTGCCCGATCTGGTGATCGAGGCACTCAACGATATTTCTTAGGAGCGAGACCCTGCCGAGTCCTCATCCTCTTCATCATCGAGACCGGGATAATCGTCCTCATCATCCTCGTCGTCATCATCCTCGTCGTCATCGTAATCAACGTCCGAATCGTCATCATCGTCGTCCAGATCGTCGTAATCATCGGTGTCGTAGAGGTAGTCCCCGGAATCGTCATCATCATCGTAGAAATCGTCACTATCGTTATCGAAAACATCCAGCGGTGTTTCGACATCAAAATTCGTGAAGATGACGTCATCGTAAATGGTGTAAGCATCCGCCAGCTTATCGGCGGCTTCCAGCACCGCGGGAGCTTCCGGGTCATCAGCGGTAGTAGCCGCCTGGTGGAAATCCTCGAAAGCACCGATGAGACGGTCAAGCGCAGCGCGCGGATTCGTAGCCATGGCCCTAGAATACCCCGAAAGGCACGCGATTAGCTAACCTCTTCGGCACCGGGTCTCTCCACAGAGTAGGCCGGCAAAACACCGGGCATGCGAAAAGCCCCGGAAGTTGGTATTTTCCAGGGCTTTCTCACCGTGCGCGGAGGGGGACTTGAACCCCCACCCTCTATACGAGGACTAGCACCTCAAGCTAGCGCGTCTGCCTATTCCGCCACCCGCGCGGTGATTGCCATTCAGCACACCGTGCTGAGCAACAGAGAAGAATCTACCAGGCCCGCGCCCGTTTTTTCAAATCCTAGGGCCGGGACATGGTGTGATTCCACTTACGCACCCTGGTGCGGGTTCTGGTGCGGGCCCCGCCGGTACTTGTACGCGGGCCACGCTAGTACTTGTTCGGCCCGGCCCGCTACCGTTAAGCCTATGAGTACTCTCTTACCTGATTTTTCGCATGTGATCCCGGCATCTCAACTTGCCACGGTCCTTGATTTGATGGAGCACCAGCGCGGCGTCGTCGCCTCTCTTCTCGAGGTTACAGATGCGCCCACCGTTGATAATTTCCTGCGCCCCTTTGAGCTTTCCGGCGCGCAACTCGAGGTGGAAGCCTCGATTTTCTACACCTATTGTTCCTCGATTGGCGGGGCGGAGTGGGATCGTGTTGAGGCCGAGCTCAGCCCGAAAATGACCGCACACGAGGACGCGCTGTATATGGATCCGCGGTTGTACCGGCGTTTTGAACAGCTGTGCCAGGCGGATCTGGATCCGGAAACCGCGTATACCGCCCGCGAGCACCTCAAGCGCTGCCAGCAGTCCGGTGCCGGGCTCGATGAAGCGGCCCGGGGCGAACTGGCGACTATCAATAACCGCATGGCCAAACTTTCTACCGAGATCGGTCAGCGCATCGTGCAGGCCGGCCTGGATGATGCGGTGGAATTCACCGAAGCAGAGCTGAGCGGACTTTCGGCTTCGCAGCGCGAAGGCTTGGCCGGGGAGGCCGCCGCGGCGGATAGCTCGGCCGCTTATCTTGCCACGCTGCGTCTTCCCACCCAGCAGCCCCTGCTCGATAATTTGGACGACGCCGCAGCCCGTACCCGCCTCCTGGATGCTTCCCTGCGGCGCTGTGATGGCCATGACGCGGCTACCGATACCCGCGAGTCCATTCTGGAACTGGTGCGACTGCGGGCCCGGGCGGCCAAGCTGCTCGGCTACCCGAACCATGCCGCCTACGTGGCCGCGAATTCTTCGGCCGGGACGCTGGAGAATATCGATGCGCTCCTCTCCCCCATGATGGCCCCCATTGCCCGCAATGTTGCTGCCGAAGCTGAGGAGCTGGCCGCTTTCGTCAAGGAACGCTGGGCGAAGGATAGCTTCACCGCTAGCGATTGGGTGCGGGCCCAGAACCAGGCGCGTGCCGAAAAGTTCAGCATTGATGACGAGGCCCTCACCCCGTATCTCGAGCTCGATAATGTGTTGGAAAAGGGTGTTTTCTACGCGGCGAATAAGCTTTATGGCCTGACTTTCACCCGCACCGAAGAACACGGGTATACCGATGACGTGGTCGTCTGGAAGGTCACTGAAGAAGATGGCACCTTCCTCGGCTACTTCCTCGGTGATTACTACGCGCGGCCCGGTAAGCGCGGGGGCGCGTGGATGCACGCTATCGTGCAGAAGTCCGCGGAGGGCGCCCCGGCTTCGGTTATCTGCAATAACCTCAATATCACCAAGCCGGCTCCCGGCGAGCCCACCTTGCTGAGCTGGGACGAAGTGGAAACCGCCTTCCACGAATTCGGGCACGCCCTGCATGGATTCCTCTCCGACGTGCGTTGGCCCTCGGTGGCCGGAACGAATGTTCCGCGCGATTTCGTGGAATACCCCTCCCAAGTCAACGAGATTTGGGCGCGGCATCCGGAGGTACTCTCGCGCTACGCTCGCCACTACCAGACCGGGGAGGTTCTTCCCGCCGCCCAAACTGAGGCACTCGTTGCCTCGCGCGGCTACGGTGCAGGCTTCCGCATGTGCGAAATCGAGCAGGCGGTGCTCCTGGATCAGGCCTGGCATCGGCTCAGTGAAGCCGAAGTCCCCGCAAGCCCCGCGGACTTCGAAGCTTTCGAAGAGAAGGCTTTGCGAGCCACGGGCGTCCAGCATGAGCTGGTGCCCCCGCGGTACCGTAGCGCCTACTTTAACCACGTTTTCTCCGGTGGCTATTCTGCCGGGTACTACTCGTACACCTGGTGTGAAGCCCTGGACGCGGATACGGTGGCGTGGTTCCAGAACGATGCCGCACGGGAAGGCGATCTCGGCCTCAATCGGGAGGCTGGCGAAAAGTTGCGTCGCGAGGTTCTCTCGCGGGGTAATTCACGTGATCCGAAGGAGTCTTTCGCGGCGCTCCTCGGGCGGGATGTCGATGCCACCGCCCTGCTCAAGCGGCACGGCCTGGTGGAAGCCTAAGCTCTGAGATCGGCTGCTTCTCGCGGTGCTTCTAGGATTCCGTGAGGAGCGTCGGGAACTGGCGCGAGGCCCGAACTGTCTGGCGGTTCGGGCCTCGCGTTTTTGTAGGCTTGCTGGCCTGCGTACACTAAAGCCATGCAGGAGTTCACACTAACCACGCCGTCGTACTTTCTCAGCGCTCCGCGCCCCGCGGATGTTCCCGCGCTGGCCACGATATGCGCAGATCCGGATATTCAACGCTGGACCACGATTCCGGCCGGGTATTCGCGCTCTGATGCCGAAACTTTCGTCACGGAGTTCGCGCCGCAAAAATGGGCAGAAGGTTCACCGGTGTGGTTGATCCGCCACAACTGTGCATCAATACCGCTGGGATGTGTTCAGGTGGATGTAGCAGGGAACGGACGCATCGGTCGGCTCGGTTTTTGGGCCGCCAAAGAGGCCCGTAATACCGGGATGGTGACGGAGGCCGTTCGCGCAGTATTGGAATACTTCTTCGATAAGACTGATCTTGCCGCCATGCATTGGGATTGTGAAGTGCAAGGCTCGGATATTAATTGGGCGTCGGCGAAGATCGCGTGGAAGCTCGGTTTTTCCTTCGTTGGTATTCGCCCGGCGGCCACGGTGAATAAGGGCGAGGTCCATGGTTTATTCCAGGCAACTCTCCAGCGTGGGGAGGCCATGGAGCCTGCGCATGCCTGGTTTGGTCCCAGCGAGAAGCATCCGGCTTTTTCCGATCCACGCCGGCCGGAGGATCTGGTACGGCAGTTCCACGAAACATACGCTCTTCCTATCGTCACCGACGGGCCGAATGCGGATCGGCCGCGCCTGCCGATGCGTATGTCCCTTATCGCCGAGGAATTTACCGAATTGGTGACAGCGGCCTACGGTAGGGCGGCTGGTGAACAGATCAGCACAGCTTTTGCGCGCGCTGTTGCTCTTGATGACGAGAGCCGCGATATCGTTGAAATTTCTGATGCGCTCGCGGATTTGGTGTATGTCATCTACGGGATGGCTTTAGAACTGGGTATTCCGATGGCGGATGTGCTTGCCGAGGTGCAGGCTTCGAATCTATCAAAACTGGGGGCGGACGGCCGGCCGATCTATCGGGAGGACGGCAAAGTTCTCAAAGGCCCGAATTTCTTCAATCCGGATATCCCGCGTGTTTTGGGGCTGTCTCCGCGCAATTCCTCGGAGAACTCGCGCTAATCGAGATTCGCTCCTGAGGTATCAGTTTCGGTGGTTCCCGGTACGTGCGGTTGTCTCGCTCCGGGCGCAGTATTCTCTTCCGGAGCACCCTGCTCGGGGCTAGCTGCGTCGTCGTCAATAATGGCGTCTTCAATGTAATCGCTGAGGCTGGCGGAGAGAATATTTTGAGATAGCACGTCGATCCGCTTGGAAATCTTGCGCCGTTCGGTGAGTCGCTGGGGGCGAGCCATCGCGTCAAGGACGGGAATAGCCCGTTCAATAGAGTCGAGTTCTGCACGCCAGGCCGCAGCTTTTTCGGCAATTTCCGGAGTGTTAGCCGAGGCGTAGAGATAGGTAACGTGCTCCTTGAGGATCTCGATGCGGCCTGCCAGACTGTGCGATTCCCGCTCGTTTGGGTTTTTCCCGGCAAGCTGATGCATACGATTCTGGAGTTTGGACACAATTTGCGGATTCTCGCGGATGAGGGCGCGTAGTTGCGGTCCGTAGCGCGTGATCACGAAAACGATGGCGGGGCCGATCCGACGCGCAAGCCGCAACAGTGCCCGATATTTACCCATTACCTTGTGCCTCCAGATTCTGTGCGGGTGATGCTCCGGGTAGGGAGCAACTTCAGTTATCGTATCGATTGTTCACGGCCGGTTGCGTTCTTTTCGCTAAGAGGTTTTAAGCGACGACGCCGATACGTTTTCGCTGCCAGCTTCGCCGCTGCGGCTAGCGGAAATCCCGGGAGGGAAGGTTGATCCCCAGCGGGATCGCTGTGATTCCATCCGCGTGGAACACTGCGGCTCCGCCATCACGTTCAACCATTCCGCGGATGACCAGGGCGTTCGAGGTGCGCGCAATCTCCCGGTATCGTTCCCACAGCTGCGGGGTAATGAGGACGTTGAGCATCCCGGTTTCGTCCTCAAGGTTGAGGAAGGTGATGCCTTTCGCGGTATGGGGACGCTGGCGGTGAGTAACAAGCCCGGCCACTTTGCACCGGCTTTTTTCCGGATGCGTGGACGCTGCGGCAACCGTAAGAATTCCACGCGCGCTAAGAGCCGGGCGAATAAATTCCGTCGGGTAGGAGTCGGGAGAAATACCGGTAGCGCGCAGATCCGCATGAGCTTGTTCCACGGCGGTGAGTTCCGGGAACTCCGGTACCGCTCCGAAAGGTTCGGTTCCGGGAATCGCGGGCTGATATGTGGTGCCCCGTGCGATATCAGCATTGCTCACGGCTTGGGCAATCCAGACACCTGCCCGTCGGCTCAGCCCCAGACTATCCGTGGCTCCGGCGCGGGAGAGAATTTCGATATCCGCTGTTTTCAGCCGGGCTCGCTGCGCCAGATCCGCGAGGTCACGGAAAGGCGCGTGGGAGCGGGCCGCGAGAATTCGCTGGACTGCTGCATTCCCGAGGCCCTTGATGCTCGTGAGCCCGAGCTGGAGGTAGCGCTGGCTATCCACGTGGACACGCGGGTGTTCCCGTTTCGGATGCGGCTCCGTATCGCACAGTTTTTCCACACTTGCGTGTTCTTGCGAACGCGTGACATCCGCCCGCCGCACCACGAGGTGATGCCGCCGCGCATCGGCAACGAGGGATTGCGGGGAGTAAAAGCCCATCGGTTGCGCATTCAGCAAACCCATATAGAACTCTTCCGGGTGGTGAACTTTGAGCCAGGCGGAAGCATAAACGAGGTAGGCGAAGGAAAAGGCGTGTGATTCGGGGAAACCGAATTCGGCGAAGGCGGCGAGTTTCTCATAGATTTCTGCGCGCACCACCGGATCAGCTATCCCCTGTTTTTCCATGCCTTCCATGAGTTGGCCGCGCAGGCGTTCCATGCGGGCAGCTGAGCGTTTGGAGCCCATGGCTTTGCGGAGTTGATCGGCCTGCGCGGGGGTGAAGCCCGCGGCGTCAATGGCAATATGCATGAGCTGTTCTTGGAAAAGCGGCACCCCCAGGGTTTTTTCCAGCGCGTTTTTCAGGAGTGGATGGGGATAGGTAACTTTTTCTTTGCCTTGTTTACGCCGAATATACGGGTTGACGGATCCACCTTGGATAGGTCCGGGTCGGATGAGAGCCACCTCGATAACAAGGTCATAGAAGCATTCGGGTTTCAGGCGCGGCAGGGTAGCGATTTGCGCGCGAGATTCCACCTGGAACACTCCGACGGTATCGGCTGCTTGGAGGAGCTTATAAACGTCCGGATCTTCTGCCGGCACATTGTGCAAGCTGAGGGGGTGGCCATTAGGAGCCAGAATTCCGCGGTGCGCGAGTTCGGTGAAGCTGATACGCAAGGCGGTGAGCATTCCGAGCCCGAGAAGATCGAATTTCACGAGCCCGGCGGTAGCGCAATCATCTTTATCCCATTGCAGTACTGTTCTTCCGGCCTTGGAGGCCCAACCTACCGGGCAAACGTCAATGACCGGGCGGTCACAGAGCACCATTCCGGAGGAATGAATACTAAGATGCCGCGGGAGCCGCTGTATCCGAGTAGCCAACGTGGCAACGCGTTCGGGCAGCCCGGCTGGCTGGAGCTGTGCGCCACTGCCCGAGCTGATACTGCGATGGTGGAATGCTGATGCCCACTGGTCGATATGGCCCTCCGGATATCCGAAAGCCCGAGCCACATCGCGGAGAGCAGAGCGGGGCCGATAGGAGATAACATTGGCAACCTGGGCAGCGCGGGAGCGTCCGTACCGTTCGTACACATGCTGGATGACTTCTTCGCGGCGTGAGGATTCGATATCTATATCGATATCGGGTGGCCCCGAACGCCCCGGAGATAAAAATCGTTCAAAAAGCATGGAGTATTTCACGGCATCTACGGCGGTGATTCCCAGGGCAAAACACACGGCAGAATTAGCTGCGGAACCGCGACCTTGACACCAAATATCACGAGAATGGCAAAAGGAAACTATTTCTTCAACGATGAGAAAGTATCCGGGGAACCCTAAGGTGGTGATGACCTCAAGTTCGTGCTCAATCACTTCCCAAGCCCGCGGGTATTGCGCGGGTGTTCCGTAGCGTTCGCGGGCTTTACGCATCACCAGTTCCCTCAGCCATGTGGCTTCGGTATATCCTTCCGGGACTGGGAAAGGTGGAAGATTCGGCGCGACGAGGGAGAGGTCAAAGGCACATTCCGCTGCGATGCGAGCCGCGGCTTCTAGGTAACGTTCACGCCCGCGGTGCAGAATACGCAAGTCCTGGCCGGAGCGCAGATAGCTTCCGGCGGCGGGCAGGTAGGGATCTATCTCATCGAGAGTGCGGCGGGCCCGGGTGGCCGCGAATATATCGGCAATCGGACGGTCCGCGGGACGTGCATAGTGGATGTTTCCGGTGACCGCCGCGCGAATCCCAGCTTCCCGGGCCAGATCTTCGAGAAAATCACACCGCTGCGCATCAAGAGGCCCGGCATGGGAGGTAAGTTCCACAACGACGTTATCTTTCCCGAAGGTATCGATAAGTAGGGATAGTTCCTGCCGGGCCGCGCTGCGAGCCCAGCTGCCTCGCTGGGTATCAAGGATTCGGCGGAGTGCGCTTTTCCGGCAGCCACCGGTGAGAACAAGAATATCGCCATTATTACGCGCAAGCTGAGTTAGAGTATGGTGCGCGATTCCTTTCGCACCGCTGGCGAGCATAGCGTTTCCGATACTGCGGGAGAGATGCTGGTATCCGGCCGGGGTTCGGGAAAGGAAAACAAGATGGTCACCATCCGGATCCGGACCTTCGCGCATCTGAGTACTGTTCAACGTTATTTCGGTGCCGGTGATGGTGGGAAGGCCGGTATCCCGCCCAGCTTGCGCGAGCTGCATGACACCTGGAAAACCATCGTGATCGGTAAGAGCTAGGGCTTCGATACGCAGATCTAAGCAACGGTGCACGAGATCTTCGGGCAAGCTAGCTCCGTCGAGAAAACTAAAAGCTGAGTGAGCGTGCAGTTCCGCGTATGGCACATAGGGAGAGCTGCGAATAAAAGTGGTCATGGCTAGATGTAGCTGGCAGCAAGATACCAGCACTCCTGTTCTGCGTAGAGAAGTACAGACCCGGCGGTGGTGACCGCCTGGATATAGGCACGCCGGGTAGCGCGTGCCCACCAGCGCTGTTCACTAACCCAGGGGCCGGCGTAGTCGAGCACCCTGAGGAAACCTTCCGCACCGAAAAGAGGGTGGAGCGATGCGGTGGGAGGTCTGGTGCTACCCGTAGCTGAGGTGGCACCGCCGAATACAGCAGCACTTCCGACACCTGGAGCGGCATGTTCCGCGGGCAAAGCCGCACAGACAGTAACGGGAAAGGGATGCCAGCACTCCCCCGGGCACTGCAGCGCGGTGGTAGCGGCAATGGCAAGTGGTTGCCCGCAGGCACACAGTACAGTCACCGGATAGGGGGTGCGCAGGAGTTGTACCGGAGCGGGTTCGGGCAGCCGGCCCGGCCAGGGAAGCTGAGCCCGGGAGGTATCTACCGCCTGGCCCCAGGGAATTTCTTGTATATCTTCTTCGGGGAGGCGCCCGCCCACCCTGCGGGGTACCCGCACGTATTCTTCACCGAGGAGACTTTGGAGGCGGTGAGCCCCACGAGCGGCCGCCGCATCGCTGGCGGTGCGCGCGCCCCAGAGGGGCGCCGGATGGTTGCCCACGAGGGTAATATCCCGTGCTATCAGCTCTAATTGAGTAATACCTCCGCGGTTTTCCACATCGGCCGCATCGGCTTCCACATCGCCATCACCGCCGGGACTTCCCGCTAAGGATTCGTTGTTTTCCCGAGGCTGCGCTATCCAGGCGGAGATTTGCCACCGCACCCGATCCACCACATCTTCTTGGGTGAGGAGTTCGAGGTGCCAGCTGCGTGTCCTCACTTCTCCGTGTGCAGCATTCGCCCGAATATCCAGGCGAGCAGAACCGGCCGCGCCGGCACGCATTTTTGTTTCGAGCTGCCCGGCGAGATTACGCGCGGCAAAGGCCGCATGCTCCGCGTGAGTGAGAGGAGGATCAAAGGTGGCTACCACGGATATATCACGCGTACCCGGAGTTGATTTATGCGCGGGTAGGGTGCGCGCTGTAGCCAGGTCCCACAGGTATTGCCCCATATTGCCGAAACGCGTGACAAGGGAACGCTGCCCCAGCCCGATAGCATCAGCGATAGTAGTGATACCCAGATCATGAAGTAACTCCACACAATCGCGAAGCGCGGGGCGTGTTGCTGGTGTCGCGGCAAGAAGAAAAAGTGAGATCGGTTGGCTGGCCAGCGCCTGTTCCGAAGCACCCGGAGCAATAATGCGCGAAGTGCGAGCTGCCCACAAGCTAGGAAGAGTTCCTTCCGCGATTCCAACCCGGACTTCGCACCCGGCGGCATCAACAATATCTCCCACGAGGTTTTCACACAGGCGTTCTTCTCCCCCTTCGGTACGCGCCGGCCCCGCCGCTGAAAAGATAACCACCCCCGGTTCCACCAGCGAAAAACGCGCCACTCTAGTGGAGATAGCACGCAGCACCGGATCGAAGAAACGCAGTTCACGCGCCCCATCACGTTGAATAACCTGGCATTGAGGTACGAGAGATTGCAGCTGCCGGGTAGACATATCCACCCGGGCGCCTTGCTGCCAGGCCCAGATATTGAGACTGGCCACCCGATGGCGTTCCACAACAGCTACGGGAATTTCTCTGCTAACGATCCCTGCCATTTCCGCCGCGATGATGGGCCAGTTAGGAACCCATACCGTTGCCTGGCGCATTAATTTTCACCCCTCCCCGCGTACCGTTGACGGGTACCAAACGGAGCCCGCCCCCGGTAACCTGCCCGCGCGGAACCCGGGGTGCCGGAGTAGCTTCGCGTACAGATGGCACCGCACGCAGGCCCGCGGCCGGATGCCAGCCAGTAGCATCCCATTCAATACGCAGGCGCGCACCGTGCCCGGAGCGAAGCTCCACAGTGATATACGCTATATGCCCGCTTCCGTTAGCCGGGCCCCTCACCGATTTATAGCGCGCATTCACCCGATCCCGAACCTGCCAATTTTCCGCAATAAGAAGCGTTTCCCGGTTACGTGCCCGCTGTGCAAGCCGGCGCTGCTCCCGCGTATCTAGGCGCAGCGCACTCCCCACAATCACCACGTCAAAAAGATCAATAGCGGCTGAAAGGACTGCCCCGCTCCGCGCCGGCGGGAGGTAGGGAATAGTAACAATCCGATTGAGATCACTGCCTAACCCGACGCAGGCCTCCCAGCCCATATCAGGCATACCCAAGTAGATGCACCACGCGCCTTGTGCGCTCACCAGGGAGGCTACCAAGGCCAGTGCAATACGCGAACCGCTGACTCCGAGCGTCATTCCCGGGGCGAGGCCCCGCGGAAAAAGCGGAGAAAGTTCCGGGGGAAGATCCCAGCCTTTCCCGCCCGACTGCGGTTGTACTTGCGGTTGCGAGCCGGCTAATCCCACCGCGGATTCCGCCCGGGCAAGCGCGGCCCGCGCGGCCGCTAATTTCTGCGCCCTCATAGCACCCCCACAACATACTAGAACACGTGTTCGATTTTACGGTACGGCTTTACTCTACCGAAGGGATACGACACAAAAATCGCGCGCGAAATTCTCAGGCTAGTACCCTAGATGGGTGCTTCATATTGTTTTCTTCGAGCCGCGCATTCCTGGTAATACCGGCGCGGCCATTCGCCTAGCGGCGTGCACCGGCGCCACCTTGCACCTGATTGAGCCCCTCGGTTTCGATTTCTCTGACGCGCATCTCAAACGCGCCGGCTTGGACTACCACGACCTCGCCAACCTCGTTATTCACCCGAATTTTGAGGAGTTTCTCACCAGCGCACCCGATGCTCGCATCTTTGCTTTTACCGGACACACCCAAAATAACTTCGCCGAAGTCTCCTACCAGCCCAACGACTATCTCCTTTTCGGGCCGGAACCAACCGGCTTGCCCGCGCGCGTCGTCGCCCACGAACGTATCACCGCGGCGGTGCGCATACCAATGCTCCCCCACCTACGATCTCTTAATCTTGCTAATGCGGCATCCATCGCCGTTTACGAAGCCTGGCGTCAGCTCGGATACCCCGGCGCCGCCCAATTTTCCTAAGGTATTTCACTGACGCATCCCAGCGTAACGGCCCGCGCCTTATGTCCGGTATATCAAACTACCTCACACCAACGCTGGCCGGGACTCAGGCTACAAGCCCTCCTCGCGAAGCGCCTGATCGTAGAGGCGCTCGGCTTCACCGAGGAGTTCCCCGGCGGACATTTCGAGCGCTCGGGCCAATTGGAGCAGTGTGCGCAGCTGCGGATTAGATGGCTTTCCGGTTTTATGATCGGAGCGCCCACTTTCTAGCGATTGCAACGTGGTGCGGTTGAGATTGGCGCGCAAAGCGAGATCTTCTTGCGACATTCCCAGGCTTTCACGCCGGTCACGTACTGTTTTCGCCAAGCGCCACGCGACGAGCGAATCAATTCGGGAACTGTCCTGCACCCTTCCACTTTCGTCGTGCGTAGCACCTTCTTTCCACCGGGTATACCCGGCATTAACAGTAATTATTTTCTCAATTAGCCGCTCTACGTGCCGCTTCGTTACGCTCCGCTTCTCTCAGTGACTCTTCCGCCCCGGGGCAGTATCAGCACGGGCCCGCTTGCTTCTGCCTCAGTTGCGGGTGCGCAGCGCCCAGCAGGCCACCGCGCTCGCAGCAGCCACATTGAGGGAGTCCACGTGCCCGGCCATGGGAATAATGACCCGGGCATCCGCGCTCGCGACGGTGCGTGCGCTCAGGCCGTCCCCTTCCGTTCCGAGAATAAGCGCGACCCGCGAATCCGGGGCCAACACATCAGCTCGGTTCGCAAAATCGTCCAGAGTTTCGGCGTCGTCCTCCAAAGCTAGGGCGGCCGTGAGGAAACCGAGACCGTGCAATTTTTCGATACTGCGCGGCCATTCGTGGATCCGCGTCCACGGCACCTGGAACACGGTCCCCATGGATACTCGGACCGAGCGACGATACAGCGGATCGGCACAGGTATCGGTCACCAGCACCGCATCGACCCCGAGTCCGGCGCAGGAACGAAAAATAGCGCCCACATTTGTGTGGTCCACCAGGCCTTCTAGAACGACGACGCGCCGTGCCCCGCGCCCCTCGCGTGCCTGCGATAACAGCGTTGCCACATCGGCCAATTCCGGGCGGTGCATCGCGGCCAGGGCACCCCGATGAACTTTGAAGCCGGTTACTGCCTGGAGCATCTCATCGGTACCCACGTAGATGGGCGCCGCCGCTCCGTCTGCCTCCCAACCGCAGCGTTCCAAGCAGGATTGCAAATCCGGGAGCCAGCGGGGGGAGGTGAGAAAGGAGCGCGGCTGGTGGCCGGCCTGTAAAGCCCGCTCAATAACTTTCGTTGATTCGGCCATATACACTCCCCGCTCGGGTTCGAGTAAGCGGCGCAGGTGCACATCGGTGAGCCGGAAATAATCATCGAGTTCGGGAGCGGCAACGTTATCGAGGTAAATCAACACATAGCAAGCGTGCCACCGCGTCGGTACCGGATACAAATCACCGGGGCCGCCCCGCGCGTTTCGCACGCTGGGCGGCCCCGGTCAGTAATCCTGCGCAGGCTCCGCAACTTTACGCCGCGGATGAGCTCTCCTTATGTGCCTAGTTCTTCGGGATCTGGGTGGGATCGGAAACGGAACCGCGCGCATCGTCAACAGCTCGATTGGCTTCTCCGCGCGCATCTGCCAGCGCCGAATCAATATCGGGGAGGGTTGTTTCCTTGAGAACATCCGCTACATCGGCCGCGTTCTCAAAATCGACCCCGGTGGGCCCTGTCGGGCCGGGTTCGTCTCCCCCGCCGCTACGGCCGCCGCCGAAACCCTTCTGCACCGCATCGAGCGCGGCGGTGAGCTCGGTAGGAACAATCCACAGCTTCGAAGACTGCGAATTAGCGATCTGCGGCAGCGTCTTGATGTATTCGTAGGAGAGCAGCTTCGGATCAGCATTGCCCTTGTGGATAGCGTCGAAGACTTGGAGGATAGCGCGGGACTCACCCTGAGCCTTGAGAACAGTGGCCTGAGCTTGACCTTCGGCCTTGAGAATAGCGGATTGTTTTTCACCTTCAGCGGTCAGAATCTGGGATTGCTTAATACCTTCCGCGGTGAGAATCGCGGCACGGCGGTCACGTTCCGCCTTCATCTGCTGCTCCATCGCACCCTGGACCGTGGCCGGCGGATCAATCGCCTTCAACTCCACGCGCGAGACGCGAATGCCCCAGCGCCCGGTAGCATCGTCCAGCACGCTGCGGAGCTGATCATTAATACGGTCACGGCCGGTGAGGGCCTGTTCCATATCCATCGTGCCGATAATATTACGCAAGGTGGTTACGGCCAGCTGCTCAATACCCGTCATCGGGTCGGCAATTTCGTAAGTTGCGGAATACGCGTTCGTCACCTGATAGTAAATAACCGTATCAATGGAGACGTTGATGTTATCGGAGGTAATAACCGGCTGAGGTGGGAAGGGCACCACCTGCTCACGCATATCGATGCGCTGGCGTACCGCGTCGAAGAACGGCACCAAGAAGTGCAGCCCCGGTTGCAGCACGGAGTGGTAGCGTCCCAGGCGTTCCACAACTACCTGGTAGCCTTGCTGCACCTTGATGACGGAACGGAACACCGCCACCACCACAAGGAGAAGGAGTAAGAGCAGGAGCACGCCAATAATCGTGCTCGCGTTGAGATCAACATCCATGATTGTTCCTTTGTGCCGCTAGGCGGCCTCGGTGACTTTTCGGTGATACCTGAGTAGATACAATTTACGATTCTGGTGTCACGATTGCGGTAGCACCGTCAATTGCTTGTACAAGTACGACGCCGCCCTCCGGGATGCGCCCCGCAGCGGTACGCGCACTCCATTCATCTCCACCAATTTTCACGCGCCCGCTGCGCTCGTTAATTTCCGTGAGCGCGTATGCCCGCCGACCCACCTGCGCTTCCACATTGCCGACGGCAGCTCCGCGCGGATTGACGTGGCGGCGCGCCCAGGGGCGCGCGAAAAGCAAGAGAATAAGAGCGAAAACCCCGTAGGCCACAATCTGAATCCACAGAATCTCTGTTCCCAGGGCCACACCCGCGGTAGCCAGGGCAGATAGTCCCAGCATAAGGAAAGTGAAATCGAGGGTAAACATCTCAACAATTGCGAGTGCCAACCCGGCGATGACCCAAATTTGCCACGTCATTGTTCTCCCTTTCCTGAGAGTTCCGTACCGCCGGTTCTCCGACTCCGGGCCTCTTCGTCCTCTGGTGCCATGCTACCGGACGCACTGTGCCTCGGATATACCGAGCGCCAGATCCCTTAGCGGGCAGCGCGCGCGGTATACCGACCCGCGTTTTCCTCCACCTGCAACGGGTAATCAAAAGTATCCGAGAGGCGCGCGGAGGTTAAAACCTCCGCTAGCGGCCCGGCCGCCACAACATTACCCGCTTTAAGAAGCAGCATATGGGTAAATCCAACCGGGATTTCCTCCACGTGGTGGGTGACCAGAAGCATGGCCGGGGCGTATACTTCCCCGGCCAGCCGCGAAAGGGTAGCCAGCAGGCGTTCGCGCCCGCCCAGATCCAGGCCCGAGGTTGGTTCATCCAAAATGAGGACTTCCGGATTGGGCATGAGGGCCCGCGCAATCCCTAAGCGTTTACGTTCCCCGGAGGATAGGTGCGTGACCTTGCGTTCCTCAAGGTCACGCAAACCGAGCCGGCGCAACATGGCACGGGCGCGGGCGTCATCTGCGGCGTCGTACTCTTCATTCCACGCGGCTAGGTGCCCATACGCGGCGCTGCGCACCGCCTGGAAAACCGTTTCACCACCGGGAATACGAGCATCAATCCCGGCCGAGGTCACGCCCACGGCGCTGCGCAGTTCCCGCACGTCCACCGTGCCGAGGCGTTCGCCCATGAGCTCTACGCTTCCCGAACTGGGGAAGAGTCGCGCGGCAGCCACCTGTATAAGCGTGGTTTTCCCGGCGCCGTTCGGCCCGAAAATCACCCAGCGTTCCCCGGAATTAACATCCCAGGATACCGAGCGGAGAATTTCCGTGGCCCCGCGGCGTATCGTTACATCTTTCAACGACAGCACGTCACCCATGGTTCTAGAATAGCGTGCTGCTACGACAGGTCGAGTTAGCGCCGCGGATAGTTATCCACGAGTTCACGGTAGAACTCCATAGTTTTTTCGCCAATAGCTTCCCAGGAGAAATGATCTTCCACCCGGCGCCTGCCCGCAGCTCCCATCTGCGCGGCCCGTTCCGGATCGGAGCACACCTCGTTGAGAGCCGCAGCCAGATCTGCCTCGAATTGCTCGGGGTTGAGCGGAGTACCCGTACCGTCCTGGGCTTGTTCGATGGGAACGAGGAGCCCGGTAGCCCCGTGGACAATGCAATCGGGAATCCCCCCGGTTTCGGTGCCAACCACCGGTAACCCCACCGCCATAGCCTCGAGATTGACAATGCCGAGGGGCTCATAAATGGAGGGGGTAACGAAAGTGGTGCAGCATGATTCCAGGGCAACAATACGATCCTGACTGAGCATATCGTCAATCCACACCACGCCCTCGCGTTCGGCCTGCAGCTCGGCCACGAGTTCCTTTGTTTCCTCCAGAATTTCAGGAGTATCGGGAGCCCCGGCACACAGTACCACCTGGATCCCCTTATCTACCTGGCGGAGGGCACGCAGCAGGCCCGGCACCCCCTTCTGACGGGTGATACGCCCGACGAACATAATGGTAGGCCGGTCCGGATCCAGACCGTAGCTGGCGAAATACCGGCGGGCTTCTTCCCTATCCGCGCTGGTTTGCGGAGCTTTCCACGCGTTCAAATCAATACCGTTGTGGATCACCCGCACCCGTTCGGGGGCAATATTCGGGTAGCAACGCAAAATATCAGAGCGCATCGCGTGAGATACCGCAACGATCCCGGCCGCGGATTCGTACGCAGTCTTTTCCAGCCAGGAGCTCAAGTGGTAGCCACCCCCGAGCTGTTCGCGCTTCCACGGGCGCAGCGGTTCGAGGGAGTGAGCCGAAATCACGTGCGGAATTCCGTAAAGAATCGAGGCAATATGCCCGGCGAAATTCGCGTACCAGGTATGGGAGTGCACCAGATCCGCTCCCTCAACATCCGTGACCATAGCGAGATCAACGCCCATGGTGCGCACAGCCGCGTTAGCCCCCTCGAGTTCGGTGAGGTAGTTATAGCCTTGCAGCGCCACACCCGCGGGAACATCGTTGTTCTCCGCGGGGGCACGCGGACCGTCAAAAGCACGCACGTGAATATCAGCGTGCTGGGCGAGAACACGGGAAAGCTCCGTAACGTGAACTCCCGCGCCTCCGTACACGTGCGGGGGGTATTCGCGAGTCAGTAAATCAATGCGCATGGCTGCCTCCGGCTTCTTCGCCGCCGTCCGCTTCCCCACGAAGCGAATCATGCGTGCGTACTATCTCAAGGGTATCCCACCGCACGGGGAAACACAGCCGTAGCGCTCATCTATCCACAGCGTGGACCTACGCTCAGCTTGTCCACACGCACCTCGAGAGGCGGGTGTTCAACTTCACGTTTTACGGTACGCTGTAGGCATGAGGAGAGATTTACGCGTTCTGGCCATCGTCCTTGCGGGAGGCGAAGGCAAGCGTCTAATGCCGCTCACTGAAGATCGAGCGAAACCCGCGGTTCCTTTCGGGGGCATTTACCGGTTGATCGACTTCGCGTTGAGTAACATCGTGAATTCTGGATACCTCCAGATCATCGTGCTTACCCAGTACAAGTCGCATTCGCTGGACCGCCATATTACGAGAACCTGGCGTATGTCCAACCTCTTGGGCAATTATGTAGCCCCGGTTCCCGCCCAGCAGCGGCGCGGTAAGGGTTGGTTCTCCGGAAGTGCGGATGCCATCTATCAGTCCATGAACGTTATTGATGATGAACGGCCCGATGTTGTGCTCGTGACCGGTGCCGACAATATCTACCGCATGGACTTTTCCCAGATGATGGACCAGCACGTGGAATCCGGTTTTGACCTGACCATCGCCGGTATCCGCCAGCCGCTGGAACTGGCACCGTCCTTCGGTGTTATCGATGTGGATGAGGAAAACCACCAGAAGGTTTCCCGGTTCCTAGAAAAACCGCAGGATACTACCGGCCTGGGTCTGGAAGAAGCTCCGGACCAGTTCCTGGCATCCATGGGGAACTACATTTTCAACACCGATGCACTGGTCGAAGCTCTCCAGAATGATGCCGCCGATCCCAGCTCTGCGCATGATATGGGCGGGAGCATTGTTCCGAGGTTCGTGGAAGCCGGTAATTGCGGTGTCTACGATTTCACCTACAACCGCATCCCCGGTGAAGGTGAGCGCGATAAGGACTACTGGCGTGATGTGGGTACCATTGATGCCTACTACGCGGCGAATATGGATCTTATTTCCGTTACCCCGGATTTCAACCTGTACAACGAGCGCTGGCCCATCCTGACCGGCTACACCGGGTTACCGCCCGCAAAATTCGTGTACGGGCATCACGAACGCCTCGGACACGCCCTGGATTCCATCGTTTCCCCCGGGGTGATCGTCTCCGGTGGCGAAGTGATCGGATCGGTACTCTCCCCCGGGGTGCGGGTGAATTCCTGGTCCTCGGTGCGCGAATCGGTGCTGCTGGACGGGGTGAACGTTGGCCGCAATGCCACCGTTATCCGCGCCATCGTGGATAAGAACGTCCAGATCGAAGAAGGCGCGCAGCTGGGTGTCAATCACGATTATGATCGCGAACGCGGTTTCTATGTTTCCGAAGGCGGCGTGGTTGTTGTTCCCAAGAATGCGGTGGTGCGCCGCTAAGCACGTGAATTGCTCGGCACGCACCCTGGGCGGCTAGCCGCAAACCAGTATCTGTGCCCGGTATCGGTTTCCGATACCGGGCACAGGCGTACCCGCAGCCAGATTTGCCCGCGTGACAGCTCCGCGAATGCTCACCGGCACCTAGGCGAGGGAGACCAACTCCAAATAGTCGTCGCTCCACAAGTCTTCATCGCCGTCCGGGAGGAGAAGCACCCGCTCGGGATCAAGTGCGGTCACGGCACCTTCGTCGTGCGTGACGAGCACGACGGCTCCCTCATATTTACCCAGGGCACCCAGGATTTTTTCTCGAGATGCCGGGTCAAGATTATTCGTCGGTTCGTCCAGCAACAGCACGTTGGCGCGCGAGACTACCAGCATGGCCAGCGCTAAACGGGTCTTTTCACCGCCGGAAAGGACACGTGCGGGCTTATCGGCGTCGTCGCCCGAAAACAAAAACGAACCGAGCACGGTACGTAAGCCTGTTTCATCGAACTCGGGGGCGACATAGCGCAAATTATCCACCACAGTTTTATCCGTATCGATGAAATCGTGTTCCTGTGCGTAATAGCCCAGCTTGAGACCGTGCCCCGGGATTATTTCGCCGGTATCCGGGGTTTCCGTTCCGTACAGTAAACGCAAAAGTGTAGTTTTACCCGCGCCGTTGAGGCCCAGAACGACGACGCGCGAACCGCGATCAATTGCCAGATCAACACCGGTGAAAACCTCCAGCGAACCGTAGGATTTCGACAGGCCGCGGGCCCGCAACGGTGTTTTTCCGCACGGGGACGGCTCGGGGAAGCGTAACGCTGCGACCTTATCATCCGCGCGTTCTTCTTCCAGCCCCTCAAGCAGCTTCTCCGCGCGTTTCGCCATATTTTGGGCGGCCACCGCCTTCGTGGCCTTCGCGCGCATCTTATTAGCCTGCGCCAGTAGCTGATCCGCTTTCTTTTCGGCATTGGCACGCATCTGCCGGCGTCGGCGTTCATCGGTTTCGCGCTGTTTAAGATAGGCCGACCAACCCATCGCGTACTGGTCAAGAACCGCACGGTTGGCATCCAAATGCCACACCGCCGTGACCGTTTCTTCTAGCAAATCCACCGAGTGGGAAATCACCACGAAACCACCCGAATATGTGGAGAGGTAATCGCGCAGCCACAGCAGAGAATCATGGTCGAGGTGATTGGTCGGTTCGTCTAAAAGCAGCGTATCTGCCTGGGAAAAGAGCACCCGTGCCAAATCAACGCGCCGGCGCTGCCCACCTGAAAGTGTCCCCAGCGGTTGGTTGAGAATCCGCTCATCCAAGCCCAGCGCGGCAGCCATCTGGGAGGCCTGCGCATTCGCAGCCCAGCCCCCAGCCGCGGTGAACTCCTGATCGAGACGCACGTAGCGTTCCATGGCTTTTTGCTGGCGCGTTCCGGTACATTCCGCCATATCCTTTTCCGCTTTGCGAATCCGGCGAATCGTGGCGTCAATTCCGCGGGCTTCCAGGATACGATCCCGAGCTATCTGATTCGGGTCCCCATCATGGGTATCTTGCGGGAGGTAGGCGATGGTACCGCTGCGGTGCAGGGTTCCTTCGTAGTCAACGGCATCCGACGTGGTGCCCTCACCCGCCAGCAGGCGAGTCATCGTGGTTTTGCCGGCGCCATTGCGCCCCACGAGGCCCACGCGCATACCCTTGTGGACCTGAAAACTGGCGTGCTGGACAAGTTCACGCGTGCCGATGCGGATCGTGAGATCAGAAGCCGTAATCACAAGGGCCTACTTTACCGAGAAAACCATCTCCGAGCCGCATTGCTCATCACGTCAGCGCGCCACCGGTGAACCCGGCCTGCATATGCTGTCACGGTCAGGCACCACTGGTGCACGTAGCCCGCGCGCGAGACAATGGAGAGGTGACGACAGCATCTTCCGCACCCGATCCGAATCCCGGCGAACAGCCGGAGAACCACACCGCCTATGTGCTACCCGTGATGATATCCGTCTGCGCTGCCGCCTGCGTATTTCTCGGACACGGTCGCCTGCTCGTCCAACTCCTCGCCTGGCTCGGCACCGTGGCAGGCCTAGTACTCACCGCCGTCACCCTCTCGCGCGAACAGCGCGCTACTCCCGGACAACTACGGTTCCGCAGGGCAGCCGGATGGAGTTTCCTCGCCTGTGTCCTTTGTGTGATCGTAGCCGCGCTCCCCCTCGGGTACGCCATCGCGCAATACTGACCCGCGGTTGCGGAAACGGGTACGGGGTGCGGAGCAGAAGGGTAGGCTCGACGTCATGAGTGTTAACGACGGCGTGCGCCTCGACGGGGCGAGAGTACAAAATCGCGGCCGCGGACGCGGTGCCTTCATCGGCGGTGGCATGGGCGTGACCGGCATCATTATTGCCCTGGTGTGGTACATAGTAACCGGCACTCCCCCGCCGGCGGCCCTCTCCCCCGGCGGGTCACCTCAGGAAAACTCCGCCCAGCAATCCACCACGTCCGATTTTGCGGACAAGTGCCGTACCGGGGCGGATGCCAATGCCTCCACCGAGTGTTTTATGGTGGCGATAGCTCAATCCCTCGACACTTTTTGGGAAGGTGAACTTCCCCGCTCGGCTCGCACCCCCTATGAGCTTCCCGGATTCGCACTCTTTTCCGAGGGAGTAAGCACCGGGTGCGGGAATGCCTCCAGTAAGGTGGGTCCCTTCTACTGCCCCGCCGATAGAACCGTCTACCTCGACACCACCTTTTTTGACGAGCTAGAAGCTAATTTTGGGGCAGAGAACACCACCCTGGTACAGGCCTATGTGGTGGCCCACGAATTCGGGCATCATATCCAAAATCTCACCGGGGTATTCGAGCGTATTAATCCGCGTGATACCGGCCCCGGTTCTTCGCAGGTACGCTCGGAGTTGCAAGCTGATTGCTTCGCTGGCCTCTGGCTGCATCACGCTGCAAGCACGGTGGATCCGGCCAGCGGGATACCGATTCTGCAAGCCCCCACCCGTGAGCAGCTCGCCAGCGCGATTGATGCCGCGGCAGCGATCGGCGATGACCATATCCAAGAAAGCGCCGGGATGGCTGTCAACCCGGAAAAATTCTCCCATGGGTCATCTGCCCAGCGGATGGATGCACTGACAACCGGCTATGAAACAGGCGATTTCCATGCCTGCAATACCTGGCGCTAAAGGGGCGCTGGCGGAAGCGGCGTGCGCCCAGAGTTTTCTGGGCGCACGGGCGTCGTCGTACTAAATATTGAAACCGAGGGCGCGCAGGTCATCGCGGCCGTCTTCGGTAATGCGTTCGGGGCCCCACGGCGGTAGCCACACCCAGTTAATATCCACGTCGTCAACAAGATCCTCCGTGGCGATAATGATGCCGTCAGTAATGGCATCTGTAAGCGGGCAGGCCGGCGAAGTGAGAGTCATATCGAGGTGGAGGTGGCGGCCGTTCGTGGTCACGCCGTAGACCAGGCCGAGGTCGACGATATTGACGCCCAGCTCCGGATCGATAACCTCTTTCATCGCCTCGAGGACGAGGTAAGGGTCGACGTCATCCACCGGGCTATCGCCATCCGTGTAAATAACTTCACCAATATGTTCCTCGGCCGCCGTCGGAGTCGCTTGAGGAATGCTCGTCGCGCTCAAGGTTTCCGCTACGGGCACTGTGGCCTCGGGTACCGGCGAGGTTGTGTCCTTCTCCGTCATTGTTCCGGGGTCTCCTTCGTGTTCTGCGACACATGTCCCGCGACGTCCTTCGTCGCGGAGATGCTCTCCTGCCCGTTGGAATTGCCGAGATGCTGAAGAGCTTCGTCAGTTGCTTCGCGGACCGCCATCCAGCCAAGCAGCGCGCATTTGATACGCATGGGGAACCGCGCGACACCGTGAAAAGCGGCGGCATCTTCCAGCGCATCCGCGGCTGCCTCCGACAGCTCCGCCCCGCGGCTATCCATCATCTCGCGGAAATAAGTGTAGAGCGCGGCGAGATGCTCGATAGACTGCCCGGCGACCAGGTCATTCATAATGGAAATCGAGGCCTGGGAAATAGAACACCCCTGCCCTCGCCAAGCAAGCTCGGCGATCTTCTCCCCATCCGGGGACAGGCGCACCTCAAGGGTCACTTCATCCCCGCACATGGGATTGACCTGGGTGGACTCCCCATGCGGCCCGGCCTGCAGGGCCGCATCAGCCGCGTTGCCCCCGGTAGCCGCACCCGCGCCGGCTCCCACCGGCGCCAGCTCGCCTTCCCCGTGACGTTCACGCGCCGCGTCAAGAATAATCTGCTGGTAGAGCTCATCGAGTTCGCTCACGTACCTATCCTTCCGCCCGGAAATAGCCGCGGACCTGGCTCAACGCCTCCAGAAACACGTCGATATCCGAGCTTGTTGTATATATCCCCACGGAGGCACGCACCGAGGCAGGCACCCCGAAGAAATCGTGGATGGGCTGGGCACAATGGTGCCCCACCCGCACGGCAATACCGCGCGCATCCAAGAATTGCCCCACGTCATGCGGGTGCACACCGTCAACGGTAAAAGCCGCGATCCCGGTACGACCAACTCCCCCGCGCGGTCCGAGCACCCGAATCCCCGGGATTTGCCCGAGGCCTTCGAGGAGCTGGACCGTCAGCGCATCTTCATAGCGTGCCACCTTCTCCATGCCGATAGCGCTGAGGTAATCAACCGCACGCGCAAGGCCCACAATCTGGGTGACCGGCTGACTTCCCGCCTCAAAACGCGCCGGCGGACGCGCATAGCGCGTTTTTTCCATCGTCACCCGTTCGATCATCGAGCCACCGAATTGGTAAGGCGGCAGATCCGCGAGGAGTTCTTCACGCCCGTACAGCACACCCACACCGGTGGGCCCGTACATTTTATGTCCTGAAAAAGCAGCGAAATCCACGTCCAGCTCCCGGACATTCACGGGCAGGTGCGGCACCGATTGACAGGCATCCAGAACTGTAAAAGCACCCACCGCGCGGGCAGCTTCCACGATCTGCGCTACCGGAGATACCGCCCCGGTCACATTCGAAACGTGGGTGAAAGCAACGATACGAGTGCGCCGCCCGATAACCCCGAGACTAGCCGGGTCAATTCGTCCTTCGCTATCCAGCTCAAGCCACGTGAGTCGGGCGCCGGTACGTTCACACAGCTCTTGCCAAGGCAGCAGATTCGCGTGGTGTTCGGCCCGGGTGACCACAATGTCGTCACCGGCACGCAGCAGAAAACGATCCGCATTACCCCATCCGCGTCCCGCCGTGGCATTGGAGATCGCGTAGGCGAGGAGATTGAGGGACTGGGTGCTCCCGCTGGTCCACACTATTTCCTGGGGCGCCGCCCCGATGAAGACCGCCACTTTCGCGCGGGCTTCTTCGTAAGCCACGGTAGATTCCTCCGCGAGAAGGTGGCTGCCGCGTTTGACCGCTCCGTTGGAGCGCGTATCGAAATCCACCATCGCGTCCAGAACGGCGCGCGGACGCTGCGCCGTCGCCCCGGAATCTAAGTACACGAGGGTCTGGCCGGCGCGCATCGGGCGGGCGAGGATCGGGAAATCTTCCCGCGCCACCAGCGGGCGCACGGCGCTCACCTACTTCGCCTCCGCTTCGATGTAGCTGTCGTAACCGGAAGCTTCCAGTTCGCTTGCCAGATCAGGTCCGCCGGTGCGCACAATCTTGCCGCCGGCGAAAACGTGGACGTAATCGGGTTTGACGTACTGCAAAATTCGGTTGTAGTGGGTGATGAGCAACAGCGAATTACCGGTGCGTTCATGCACATCGACGATCCCTTCAGAAACCACGCGCAGCGCATCTACGTCTAGGCCGGAATCCGTTTCGTCCAAAACGGCGATCTTCGGTTCCAGTAATTCCATCTGGAGCACTTCGGTGCGTTTCTTCTCCCCACCGGAGAAGCCCACATTGAGATCACGCTTGATGAAATCGGCATCCACGCGCAATTTCTCCGTGACCTTGCGCAATGCCTGGGACCATTCACGCAGTTTCGGAGCTTCTCCGTCAATCGCGGTTTTCGCGGTGCGCAGGAAATTCGAGACAGATACCCCCGGTACTTCAACCGGGTACTGCATGGCGAGGAAAAGTCCCTCGCGGGCGCGTTCATCAGCGGTCATATCCGTAATATCCACGCCGTCGAGCAGCACCTGACCGGAGGTGATCTCATAGGAAGGATGCCCGGCCAGCGCGTACGCCGTGGTCGATTTACCCGAACCGTTCGGGCCCATAATCGCGTGGATCTCATTATCACCGATATGCAAGTTGACACCGTGCAGAATCGGTTTGGGGCCTTCGGGAGTGATCACCGAGGCGTGCAGATCAATAATATCGAGAGTAGCCATTACTTCTCCTCAGGTCTTGTGTCCACGTCAATAAAAACGCGGCCGTCATTATCGCAGGTCAAGGGGTAGACGGGCACGGGTGTGACCGCCGGGAGCGTGAGCGCACGCCCGGAACACAGGTCGAATTCCGCCCCGTGTTTGGGACATTCAATTGTGGTATCAAAAACTTCGCCGTCGCTGAGATTGACGTCTTCGTGAGTGCAGATATCGCCCACGGCATGCCAGGTGCCGTGGCAGTCGCGTGCGATGCATACCGGTACGACGGCGCCGTTAGCAGCGCGGACTTCCACGCTCAGGGCGCTTTCCGGCTCGAGATCCGCGGTGGTACACACCTGCTGCCAGCTCATGCATCCTCCCCGTTTCCGGCATCGGCTAAATCGAGTTCCCGTTCGATGGCATCCATGAGCTTGGTGCGCACCGAATCCACTTCGATCTGCTCCACCAATTCGGCGAAGAAACCGCGCACTACCAGGCGGCGCGCCACATCGGCGGGAATTCCCCGTGCCATGAGGTAGAAGAGTTGTTCATCATCAAAACGGCCCGTTGCTGAGGCATGCCCAGCCCCAGCGATATCTCCGGTGAGAATCTCCAGGTTAGGCACCGAATCGGCCTTGGCTCCCTCGGTGAGTACCAGGTTGCG
This sequence comes from Actinotignum sp. usb-actsch-213, assembly GCF_059085665.1. Lineage (NCBI taxonomy): Bacteria > Bacillati > Actinomycetota > Actinomycetes > Actinomycetales > Actinomycetaceae > Actinotignum > Actinotignum sp. usb-actsch-213. The sequence goes on along the minus strand of NZ_JBHNSQ010000083.1, from coordinate 15,306 downwards.
GTTGAGTTCGTAGGTATCCGTCTGGGCGGCCTGAGCCCGGATGAGCACATCCCCGATCCACACCGAATGCGCCTCATCGCCCTGGAGCGCACCCTTGTAGGTAGCGCGAGATTTGCAGTGCGGGGCCACGTGATCCACGAAAATGCGGTGCTCGTGATGCTGGTGGCTTTCGGTGATATAGGCACCCAGCAGCTCGCTATCGGAACGCTCTCCTTCCAATTCGCACGCGGTGGTCATGCGGATGAGATCCCCGCCGATGGTCACCACGATATGCCGGAATTTTGCGCCTTCTCCCACTCGGATCCGCTGGGCGGAATGTTGGGAAGCACAGCGTTCCTGTTCCTGCACGGAAACAACGGTGAGATCCGCATGCGCCCCCACCTCAATTTCCACGGTTTCGGTGAGGTTGCCGCTACCGGTGTGCTCGAGCACTACGGTGCCGCTAGCCTCCGGGGCCGCGGTAATAAGGGTGTGGGCAACGCTCAGCTTTCCTTCCCCGTTGATAATGGCGACGACGTCCGCGTGCTCGCTTCCATCGAGGGTGACGATATGCGCACGCTGAAAAGCGGACCAGGCGAGGGCCGCCGCGCGGTCGTCGGGTTTCCCGACTGTACCTAAGCGCGGATCGCTGCGGTCCACTTCTTCCACACAGGCACCGCCCACGACGGTGGCGGTGACGGTGGCATCTCGCACCCCCTCCACGTCCTTAATGAACGGGGCTACCCGATCCATCGGCGTAAAACGCCAATCTTCTTCCTCTCCGGTTCCGCGCGGAATCGGGAACTCCTCCGGATTAAAGGAGGCGAAGCGATCCGAGCGGTCGGCGTGCGCGGTATGGAATCCTTCATCTGCCAGCACCGCCTGGGAATGATCAGTACTGACCATTAGCCCACACTCCCTTCCATTTGCAGATCAATAAGACGATTGAGTTCGAGTGCGTATTCCATAGGCAGTTCCCGAGCGATGGGCTCTACGAAACCGCGCACGATCATACCCATGGCTTCCTGCTCGGATAGGCCACGTTGCATGAGATAGAAGAGCTGTTCCTCGCTCACCTTCGTCACGGTGGCTTCGTGCCCCATCTCGACGTCGTCCGTGCGTACGTCCACGTACGGGTAGGTATCCGTGCGGGAAATATCGTCTACGAGCAGCGCATCGCAGACCACATTAGATTTCGAGCCACGAGCATCTTCCGAAACCTGCACGAGACCGCGATAGGAGGAGCGCCCGCCCCCGCGCGAAATCGACTTCGAGACAATCGAGGAGGTGGTATTCGGCGCCAGGTGCTGCATTTTCGCGCCGGTATCCTGATGCTGGCCGGGGCCGGAGAAAGCCGCGGAAAGCGCTTCCCCGTGCGCGTGTTCACCCAGGAGCACACAAGCCGGGTATTTCATATTGAGACGTGAACCGATATTACCGTCCACCCATTCCATCGTGGCCCCCTCTGCTACGGTCGCACGCTGGGTGACGAGGTTGAGCACGTTATTCGACCAATTCTGGATCGTGGTGTAACGGCAGTGGGCGTTCTTTTTCACAATGATTTCTACGATGGCGGCGTGGAGGGAGTCCTCAGAGTAGATCGGGGCGGTACAGCCTTCCACGTAGTGCACGTAGGAGCCTTCATCACAAATAATGAGCGTACGTTCAAACTGCCCCATTGCCTGGGTGTTGATACGGAAGTACGCCTGCAAGGGAATATCCACGTGGACATTCTTCGGGACATAAATGAAAGAGCCACCCGACCATACCGCGGTATTGAGGGATGCGAATTTATTATCGCCGGCCGGAATAACGGTACCGAAGTATTCCCGCACCAGGTCCTCGTGCTCACGCAGTGCGGTATCGGTATCCACGAAAATAACGCCCTGTTCTTCCAAATCCGCGCGAATCGAGTTGTAGACCACCTCGGATTCGTACTGGGCAGCCACCCCGGCCACCAGGCGTTCTTTTTCAGCTTCCGGGATGCCGAGCCGGTCATAGGTGTTTTTGATCTCCGGGGGAAGATCGTTCCAATCGGTCACCTGGCGGTCGGTGGCACGCACGAAGTATTTGAAGTCATCAAAGTTGATACCGGAAAGATCAGCTCCCCACGTGGGCATGGGGCGTTTCTCAAAAAGGCGCAAAGCGCGCAGGCGCCGTTTGAGCATCCATTCCGGTTCTTCCTTCGCCGCGCTAATCGCGCGCACGACACCTTCATCTAGACCGCGGCGCGCGTGAGCCCCGGCGGTATCGGTATCGTGCCACCCAAATTCATAGGCGCCAGACAGGTTCGCAATAACGTGTTCCTGCTGCGCCACGGCCTCCGCAATTGCTGCCTCGTGCCGTGTTTGTGCCATGTGTTTCCTCCCGATTTAAACGCTGTTAGCGTGCAGCGTCACCGTGCACACGTGACTCCCCGATGCAATGGTTGCCAACCGCTGCACGGGAACCCCGAGTAGTTCGTGAAAAGCGCGGGTTTCCGCCGCGCATAAAAAGTTATTCTGTGTGGCGACGTCGCGCAGGGGGCAGCGCCCCTGACACAACTGGATCATCTGCCGCGGCCCATCCTGGGTACCCGGAACATCGCGAACCGAAGCGGCATAACCATCTTGGGTGAGGGCTCGCGCCAGACGGCGCAACCGTTCCACCGAATTTTCCGTATCCCCAAGCACATCGCGGTAACGAGCGACCAAAGCACGCTCGCGGCGGCGCGCAAATTCCGCCACTCCGGCCTCCCCCAGATTTTCACGCAGAAAATCAAGAGCTGCATTCGCCATGGTGTGATAAGAGGTTGCTCCGGCATTCTGCCCGGCATCCGTTGCCACGTAGTAGCGTGCTGGCCGCCCGGCCCGCGCCTCACGCTGCCCGGGTTTCTCACATTCGGTAATAGCACCCGCATCTTCGAGCGCCACAAGATGGCGCCGCACCCCAGCTGGAGTAAGGATAGCTAAGCGGGCAAGTTCCGTGGCGCTAATGGGTCCGCGTTCCATAATGAGACGCAGAATACCTTCGCGGGTTGTTTCTTCACGGGGGCGGATCTTTGCGCCTTCATCTTCGGACACTTGGAACACCACCCCCGTTACAGTTCTACATCCTCGCCAAGCACGTATGCGCGCCCGGACCACGACCGCAGGTTCTTTCGAATTGAGCACCGCCACTTACCACGCGGTGGTCGACCATATCTAGGACCTCGCCTCCCAATTAAACAACACCAACGTTGCGTAATCTAGTTTGGACAGCCTAACCGGACGGAAAAAAGACCGTTGTTACCGGCGCGGGTCCACACGCCCACACGAGTTACGCTCGTGGCTAAGAGCGGTGCAGAACCGCCGTTGAACCGCTGTTAAACAGGCGTTGAACCGCAACAGCGATCGGCCCGGACCCTCCTAGTCGTTAAGAGCTACGCGCCAGGTAAGCAAGTACCGCTGCCACCAGTTGCGGATTAGCAACTCGCCCGGTCATAATTGCCTCCCGCACCAGGGCTAGCGGCACCCACCGCACCTCAATTTCGGCCTCTTCATCCTCGCGAGCAAAAGCTGCCGCGGCTGGCTCGGGATTACGAGTGAGATAGACCGTGAGCTGCTCGTTAGTGAAACCGGGCGAGGTGTAGAAACGGGTAAGAAACTCCAGTTCCCCGGCGGCATAATCGGTTTCTTCGCGCAGTTCCCGGCGAGCGGCCTCCATCGGATCCTCACCCTCTATATCGAGGATGCCAGCCGGAATTTCCCACAGGAGCGAGCGAACCGGAATCCGATACTGCCGGATAAGCAGTACTTCCTCAGGTGCGCCGTCGCCACTGCCCCGTACCGCAAGCACGGCCACCGCATCGCGGTGCTCCACCCAGTAACGATCCATTCGAGCTCCTACGCTGGGCAGTTCCACCGTATCCTCGTACACGTTAATGAACGGAGACGTGAGCACGTTGCGCCGCTCCAGGAGCCGCATATGCTCGGGGCAGTACTCATCACTCAGACCGTTGTACATAAAATTTCCTTTCCCACCTGCGCGGGCGTGCAGGCCGCAGACCAAGTTTTATGCATTCGCTTCGTCGAAAGCCACGGCAATAGCGGGCATTTCTTGGGTCGACGGCGCCTCCGCGTCACGCGCCAGCCGCAGCGCCCGTCGGTCAACGAAGTAGAGCGCCACTCCCCCGATCGCGAGGGTGAGTGCACCGGCCACGGCAGTTGCTCCCAGGGCACTCAGGGCGCCTTCCCCCCACCAGCGTAGTATCTCGCGCCCGCTGGTATATCCGACCGTGCCAGCTACTACAGCGGCAGGCAGCACGATCCGCAGGGAGTAACCGACACCGCGCAGCGCCCCGGGGCCTACCGCGCGCCGGATCGCGAAAATATGGCCAATACCTCCAACGGTCATTCCCGTGGACATCGCCACACCGATGCTGATGAGCACTTCGGTGCGTCCGTGCACCCCCAGGCCCGCCGCCCCGATAAGAACCACAACGACCATCAGCCACGCCGCCGAATTGACAATAATAACCGCACGAGCTGCCTCCACTGCGTAGAGAACCCGCGACCCATGGTAAATAAAGGCATAGCCGAGGAGTGCGGGCGCCATAGCCAACATGGCAATATCCATATGAGCCACCGGACGCGCCACCGCGAAGAGTGCCTGGGCAGGCTCTGCAACCGCCACCAGCAGTGCCACGCAGAGCAGTCCAATATCGAAAACGAGACGGGAAGAGCGAGCGGTGATCCGAGCCAGACCCGGGCGCCCGGGGATCGCGGCGGCTTCTGCGAGGCGTGGGAAAACCGCGGTGGCGATCGGAACAGCCAGCACGGCGTAGGGCACCATATAGAGCTGGTTCGCGAAAGTGAAAATCGGGTAGGTTCCCACATCACCGCGGGCATTGGCAAAAAGCATGACCGCGATGATTTGGATCTGTTGAGCGAGCAGGCCGGCCAGCCCCGCCGCGCTTAACCGTAGCGCACGGCGCCCTACCCCCGGCGGGAAACGGAATGTAGGTCGCAAGCTGATGCGGCGTAGCACCGGGATAAGCTGGGGTAGGGAGAAAACCGCGACCCCCGCCGTGGTACCCCAGGCCAGCACATAGAGGGCCGCCCGAGAAATCCGTGCCGGATCGTGCTGATTACCCCCGGCGAGCTGCGTGAAAATAAGGAAAGTAATAATAACCGTGACCGACGAGAGCAGTGGGGCGAGAGCGGGAAGCACAAATTTTTTATGCGCCTGCAACAGCCCCGTGCACACCACCGACAATCCGTAGAGGGGGATTTGCCAGGCGAAAATCCGGAGCAGGGTGGCGGCGAAATCCACGCTGGCTGCCGGCGAGCCCTCCCCCAGGAGCACGTCCATAATCGGCCGGGCACCCAGGGTAACAATCCCCGCAACCGGAATTCCGATGGCAAGTACCCAAGTGAACAAGGCCGAGGCAGTGCGGGATACTTCCGCGGCCAGTGCCTTCGCTAGGAATCCGGAGACCAACGGGATGACCGCGGCAGCCAAGGCACCGCCGGCCGCGATTTCAAAAAGCACATTAGGGACGGTATTCGCCGTCGAATACGCCTCCCCGGCGAGGGAATCTCCCAACGCCCCATTTTGCACCCAGGCCCGCACGAAGCCCATGGCACGCGAGAGCAGGGTAAGAATCGCTATGGTTCCGGCTGCTCCAAGTGCAGTTCCAAGAACTTTTTTCATGCCCGGCCTGCCTGGTCGAGAGCGCGCAGCCACGGGTGGGTTGCGATAACCCGCGAAAATGATATTTTTTCGCTCGCGATATTCAGGGCGACGACGACGCCCAGCGCCCCGCGCCGCACCCAAGGACCACGGCTGGCGAGCGTCCAGCCCAGTGCCGCTCCCAGCGCATTTGCCCCGGTATCGCCGAGCATGACCCTACCCGCGAGGTCCTCAGGCAGGCAGGCTGCGCCAGTGCCCACGAGAGCCGCGGCAATGGGACCTGCCGGCGGGTAGCTGACCAGGGAGAAGGGAGCCGCGGCTATGAGCGTTCCTTTCCAGGCCCGGCCCGGCGCGAGGTCAAGGAGATTAATAAGATTCGCGGTAGCAGCGATGAGAATGGTGCGTTCGCCGCGCAGCGCGAGCTGCCGCGCGCACGAGGCATTACTACCAGAGGGATCGACAGCAGCGGGGAAGCATGAGGCCAGGGCCGCACCGGCCCCAATAATGACTATTTTCAGAGCCCCGGAGGTCAGATGGCCCCGGGAAAGTGCACCGAGATGGCCGCGCAACCCTTTGGAGGTACGTGAAAATGCGCCTTCGTAAAAGTCGTCAATATAACCGGCCAGTCCTCCACTGAGTGCCGCGATCACCGGACCAGCCGAGCACGTGCCTCCGGAAAGTAGAGCACCCACCGCACTTCCGGTAATCGTGCCTGCTACCGCAACCGGACCTTCCCGCAAACTCACGGTACGCCCGTCCTTAGCGGTACGCTGCCAGGCGGGCGCGGCGCGCCGGGCGAGCAGCTGCTCGGCTGCGCGGGCCGCGGCGAATCCGGCCAGGGCGGCAACGCCCAGGCGCACTTGATTCCTCCAGAAAGCAGAAAGGGTCATGCACCCATGGTACCGTTACTGCCCAGCCGGGGCCTGCCCGCCTTCGGGAGCTTGCCCGCCTTCCGCGGGTGCGGGGGCCGGAGCAGGAGCCTGTTCAGGCTGCGGAGCGGGCGCTGTTTGCGCGGGTGCGGAGGCACTTTGGCGCTCTCCAATCGCACTATCAGCTCCGGGCGCTACCCCGAGGTGTACGTGGCGTTCATGCAATTCGGCAGCTGCCGCCATGGGAATATTGACATCACCAAGCGCGGTTTGCGCAGAATCCACCGTGGATCCGTTTTTTGCTGAACGCACGGCTCCCAACACCGAGTTTCCGTCTGTTCCCGCACCGACGGCCACGGCCGGGCCCCGCCCGGCAATAGCCGCAAAGGCAGCCTGGTAGGTATCCGTGATATGCGGCGAAGTGGTCGCCTTATCGGCGGGAACCGGTGCGGTCTCAGCCGGATCCGAGGTGATAAAAACAACCACCTCCGCGGCTTCACTCGGAGCAACCGCCACGTCAATCAGCTTATTTTCCGGAGAGGTGAGAAGAGTGATGAGCGTCGTCGCCCCCGCATCTTCCGCAGCAGAGCGTACCACGGTATCCACGGCCGCCCCGAGAATCGCATCCGCGGAACCACCGGCCGGCAAGTCCTTGACATAAGAGCCGAGGTTACCGGAAAGGGTGGAACGGTAGGTAGCGTATTCGGTATCCGTAAAAGCTGGAGCCAGGGTGATTTCACCAGTAATACGAGCCCCGGCCGCGGTCAAGCTCTGCCGGGTCTTCTCCACGATAGCTCCGTCGGCCCCGGCTGCCGCCACGATAGCAACGCGCCGGTTGGTCAGCGTTCCGGCATTGAGTTGCTCGCCGGCACCTAGCAGCGCCGTCGACGCAGCATCAAGCTGTGCCCCGCGTTGATCGAGTTCCACACGCATCTTGTCACGCGATTCACGCAGGGAATCCACCTGGCCGGTAAGTCCGTGCGCGATGGAATTTTGCAGCGGTCCGGCCCCGAGAATCACTCCGATGGCCAGTGCCAAAAAGACCGAGACCAGGGAAACGAGATGATACCTAAAATCAACCATCAGCTAACTTTCCTAGAAGAGATTACGGAACCACTCGGCAAGATCCCCGAGGCGAGTGGTGAGCACGGACAGGAAGGTTTGGCCCGCACCGGTAACAGCCAGGGCCGCGAAGAGTGCAAAAACTCCCGCAAGAATAAGGGCAACGAGCATCCAGTTCGAAATCGAGGAACGGTAAAGGCGTGAAACACCTTTCGCGTCAATGAGTTTGCCACCCACCACCAGGCGGGTGAGGAACGTTGATGCCATTCCCGCCCGGCCCTTATCGAGGAATTCCAGAATCGTATTGTGAGTTCCCACCGCGACAATGAGCTTGGCGCCTTTGGAATCAGCCAGCAGCATGGCAACGTCTTCGGAAGTACCGGTAGCCGGGAAGACCACGTGATCCACTCCCAGATCCTCCACCCGCTTCTTGCCGGGTGCGCGCCCATCGCGGTAGGCGTGCACCACCACCTCGGCACCGCAGCGCAACGCTTTATCGGAAACCGAATCCATATCACCCACGATAATATCCGGGGTGTAGCCAAGTTCCAGAAGAGCATCCGCTCCGCCATCCACCCCGATCATGAGCGGGCGATTTTCCCGAATATAGGGACGCAGGGCGCGCAGGTCTTCACGGTAGTCGTAGCCCCGCACCACCACGAGCACGTGCCGGTGCTCCATGGACGTACGGATATCTGGAATTCCCACCCCGTCGAGGATGAGTCCCTGTTCTTCGTTGAGATATTCGAGGGTATTGGCGGCGAAAGCGCGCAGTTGCACGGTCATGCCCGCGCGGGCGGCCTCGCTATCACGCGCGATGCTCTGGGCGGTTTGTAAAGTGCCTTCCGCAATAACGCGTCCGCCTGCCACCACGCGTGCCCCATCAATATCGACCCACTGGCCCTCCGAAATATCCATAATTTCTGGGCCGAGGTCATCGATGAGCGGGATACCGGCTTCTTCCAGGATCGCCGGGCCAAGATTTGGGTAGCGCCCCGAGATAGATTTCGCGGCATTGAGCACGGCAACGGGCTGCGCGGCGACAAGGTTTTCCGCGGCCACCCTATCCAGATCCGTGTGGTTAATAATCGCTACATCGCCGGCTTGGAGACGACGAGTGAGATTTTTGGTGCGTGCGTCTACCCTGGCCGGACCGGCCAGGGTGCCTTCCGCAACGACCTTCTTTTTTCGCCATAACTTCGATGCCACAAGCTTTATAGTGCCACACTCGCGGCCTTAAGTAGCTCAGCGGCGTGCGCGCGTGCCACATCGGTATCGCTACCCGAAAGCATACGGGCGAGTTCTGCTTCGCGTTCTGGCCCCGTGACGTCACGCAGTTCCGTGCGCGCGGCACTTTCTTCAAGTTGTTTCACGACGACGAGTTGGTGCTCGGCATAGGCCGCGACCTGGGCGAGGTGAGTAACAACAATAACCTGGGCGCTACCAGCCAGTTTCGCCAGTCTTTTCCCAACCGCGGTGGCGGCACGGCCGCCAATCCCGGCATCAACTTCGTCGAAGAGGAAAGTGTGGCCGCGCTGAGCCCGCCGCGCCGCTAATCCTACTTCGAGGGCGAGCATAACCCGCGAGAGCTCACCACCTGAAGCACCCGATGCGAGCGAAGAGAGTGGGGCACCGCGGTGGGCAGCAAGCAAAAAAGTGACGGAATCCGCACCGGCTGGCCCAGGATCCGCGGCGCTGACAGCCACGGTGAAGTGGGCATCGGGCAGCGAGAGCTCGGGAAGTTCCGTTTCCACAGCGCGGGCGAGTTCTTCCCCGGCAGCGGCACGCGCGGCACGTAGGGCTGCTCCGGCTTGTTCCATGGCCGTATGAGCGTGCGAAAGCTCCTTCTCAAGACGTTCTAGAGTGGCCGCTGGATCATCGAGGTTCTCTAGACCCGCTCGGGCCTCAGCGGCGGCGCGCAGGATTTCTTCGCCGCTCATTCCCAGCTGTTTGCGCAGCCCGGCCAGTTCGGAGCGGCGCGAATAAATCGTAGAGAGCTCCTCGGGTTGGGCTTGGGTACCACGAGCTAATTCTGCGATATCGGTATAAATATCGTTGATATCGGCTTCGGCATTTTCCAAGCGTTCGCGTAGCTCCCGAAGTTGTGTATTCGGCACATCAGGGCCGCTGAGTTCAAGAACACGCTCGAGTTGCGCGGCCGCGCTACCCAGTGCAGATATGGCTCCGTTTTCGGTGTCGCTCCCGCTCAGCGCTTCGGCAGCCGCGGAGTATGCCCCGTACATTTCCACCGCATTTTCAAGCACCCGGGCGCGCGCCCGCAAAGATTCTTCTTCACCGGGATGGGGATCGACCGCCTCAACTTTGTCGAGCAAGGCTCGGTAGGCTAAACGCTGTTGCGCAGCACGCTGTGCACCTGCCTGAAAGGTATCGCGGGCTTCGCGGGCTTCACCGTAGTTTTTCCACGCCTGTTCCCATGTTGTTTTAGCCCGCGTAATTGTTTCACCTCCGAATTCATCGACCGCGGCGCGCTGCTGGCCGGGGTTACCCAACCGAATCTGATCGGATTGGCCGTGCACGCTCACAAGTTCGGCCGCGATATCGGTCAGCACCGCGGTGGGTACTGACCGGCCTCCGACAAAGGCACGGGAACGCCCTTTTGCTGGAATATGCCGAGCAATAATCACAGCAGCGGTATCGCCTTCAACGTCATACCGTCCCCCGGCCTCGGCGATGCGTTCTAGCACTGGGGAAGTCGCGTCCACGAGAAACGTTCCTTCCACTTCCGCTTGGGCGGCCCCGGCCCGCACCCGTGCTGGATTCGCTTTAGCTCCGAGAAGCAACGTAAGGGAGGTCACCGCCATAGTTTTTCCCGCCCCGGTTTCCCCCGTTAGTGCGGTGAGTCCGCGAGATAGATTAAGCTCGGCTTCCGCGATAACACCGAGATTGCGGATACGTACCTGTTCGATCATTCCCGTACCTCACGCTCGCGCCAGCCGCGCACCGGCAGGTGGAAGCGCGCCACCAGACGCCCGGAGAAAGGTGTTTCATTCAGTCGGGCGAGCTTGACGGGACGTTCTCCCCGCACCGCGGTAATCACGGTTCCTTCAGGTGCTACAAGCCGGCGCCGTGAATCACAGGAAACCATCGCCTCATCACGCAAAACCCGTACTTCCAAGGTTGAGTAGGGGCTAACCACCAGAGGACGGGTGAAAAGCGCGTGAGCGGCCACCGGGGTGAGAAGAAGTGCTTCCACGCTGGGCCATACCACCGGTCCACCCGCCGAAAAATTGTAGGCAGTAGAACCGGTGGGCGTGGAGAGTAGCACCGCGTCGGCTTTGAAAGCAGAGATTTCGCGCCCGTCCACACCGATAGAAGCTTCGATGAGACGCGAATTAAAAGCCTTTTCCACCGATACTTCGTTGAGGGCCCACTGGACGTTACAGGAGCCATCCGGGCGCTGCACATGCACATCAATGGTCATTCGTTCGGAAATAACCCAATCGCGCGCGGCAATCCTTTCCACGACGGCAGGGAGCTCATCAGGTTGAGCTTCGGAAAGAAAACCCATATGCCCGTAGTTAATACCGAGGATGGGCACGCCGGTACTACGTCCTAACTCAGCCCCGCGCAAAATCGTACCGTCCCCACCCATGACGAGGATGAGATCCGCATTGCGGGCACCCGCCAGAGTTTCACTGGTATCCACCCGTACGCCGCGGTCTTCTAGGGCGACAATCGCATCGTGAGCGGCGCGCTCCATCTGCGGTGGTAACGTGCGATTGACGACCAGGGCGACTTTTGGTTCTGCCATCGAATGCCTCCCCTCTCCCAGGTATCCTACCCCGCTACTGCGCTGGCCGTCCTTGCCCCGCTGGTCCAGCTTTCACCGCGGCCCGGACACTTTCTTCGAGGTTCTCGCCAAGCTGATCAAGAGCATTTTTCTTCATATAAAGAAAGTATTCAACGTTCCCCGCCGGCCCGGGAAGAGGCGAAGGAGCGATCGCTTGCAGGGCCAGCCCTGCGGCACGGGCGGAAAGGGCGACGTCGCATACCGCCTCAACGTGGTAATCCGGGTTTCGTACCACCCCGTGCGCACCGATTTTCTCCCGACCTACCTCGAATTGAGGCTTGACCATAAGCAAAAAATCGGCCGTTGGCGAACTCGCCGCAGCGAGCGGGGCAACGAGGAGCCGCAAAGAAATAAAAGATAGATCCCCCACAACCAGATCAGGCGCGGGTGCGACCGCCGCGGGATCCAGGGTGCGCACATTCGTGCGTTCCAGCACGGTGACACGGGGGTCTTCACGGAGCTTCCAGGCAAGTTGGCCGTAGCCAACATCCACGGCAACCACGTGGGCAGCACCGCGCCGCAGCAGCACATCGGTAAATCCACCCGTGGAAGCGCCCGCATCCAGGGCACGGACTCCTTCCACACGTGGGCCGGCGTCTCCGAGATAATCGAGGGCACCCAGCAGTTTATATGCTCCGCGGGAAACGTAACGATCCTGAGCTGCTTCTTTCACAAGAAGCGCCTGGGCCGGATCCATCTGCCGAGCGGGTTTCGTTACCTCAGCTCCGTCAAGGAATACCTGACCTTCACGGATGAGCACCGCAGCATCCTGGCGGGAGCGCGCGAGCCCACGCCGCACAAGTTCCGCGTCAACGCGCCTTAAACGCCCCATAGGCTCGCCTTTCTGATTTAGACCCGTGCCCGGGATAAGCGCCGACCGAGTTCGGTGTGAATCGCCTCCAGCTGTTCAATCTTTTCGGGCAGATCGAGCTCGTTGAGATTCTCCAAGGCGGCTTCAATATTGAGCGGAGCGCTCGGAAGCGGAACCGTTGCCCCAGGTGCCGTGGCTCTTTCCTGGTCCGTCATCGCCGCTCCACGATGATCTCCCCGAGCGTGACGTTCTCCTTCAGCCCGCGATCTCGGGCCTCCCATACCGCGTGCACCGCGGCTCGGTAAGTATCCAGCCCCAGATGTGGCCCGCATCCATCGGAGGTGACCAGGCGAACCGCTGCGCCGTCGTTACTATTATCAACCTGTGCCCAGGATGTGCCTGCCACCCAGCGTTCACCTTCCCGATGAATCTCCGGGTAGTCCTCGTTGAGGACCCGCAGATCATCGCCGAGATAATCGGGGCGTTCTTCCGGTGCAGCCAGCATAATATCGCGAGCAGAACTCACTCCGGTAAGCACGTGGAGACTGGCGATACCTGCGGCACGCGCTCCACGAATATCGGTATTGAGCCGGTCACCGATAGCGAGAGGATGGCTGGCTCCGAGCATATCCATCCCAATGGCAAAAATCGCAGGATCGGGTTTGCCCGCGGAGAGTGGTTGCACCCCGGTGGCATTAACTACCGCGGCCACGAGTGATCCGCAGCCGACCATAAATCCACGCTCCATGGGGAGGGTAGCATCGAGATTCGTGGCCACGAAAAGGGCGCCGCGGCGAATGGCCAGGGCAACTTCTGAAAGCGCTGCCCAGTCAATTGTCGGGTAAAACCCCATAATGACCACGTCGGGGTTATCATCCGCGGATGATACCGGCACAAGGCTAGTTTCACTCACCGCACGATGCAGACCGTTACCCCCGATGACCAGCGCTTTTGCTCCGGCCGGCACCCGCGACGCGGCGAGCCGCGTGCTCGCCATCGCGGAGGTGAGCACCGTTGCTGCCGGGGCTGATATTCCCACTGTCGCGAGGTGCGCTGCGACTTCTTCCTGCGTGCGCGAGGCATTATTGGTGAGGAAAAGCGGGCGCATACCAGCAGCGATGGCACGCCCGTAAGCATAGGCAGCGTGAGGAGCCGGATCGGTCCCGAGGTAAACTACACCGTCCAGATCGAAAATCGCGCCGTCAAAATGCGATATCAGGCTCACTATTACTCTTCTTCTGATTCCTGCTTCGGGTCCGTCTCCGAGATTACCTGCACCTCGGCCTCAGCTTCGTGCGCCAGTTCAGGTCCGGCTTCGGCTGCGCACGCCGGTTCACTCTCGGATGTCGTATCAGACTCAGCTAGTGCCCCGGCCTTATGCTCCACTTCCGGTGCCTGTTCCGCTTCCCTTTCCGCGTCTACGTTCGTCTCGGTTTCAAAATCGGGCACGTCCGTTGTCTCGGACTCAGGCTCGTCCGCGGTGAAAAGCTCGACTTCGCCTTCTGCATTGTAGACCGGATTCCAGCGCGCACGCAGATCTTCGGCTTCCTCCACGCGTCCTAGTTCTTCGAGACGATCTGCCTTAATGAGCTCAACGCGGGCGCGTAATTCTTCATCAAGGTTTTCAACCTTGATTTTCTCCAGGACGGCCAGTCCGGCCTCGGAATCCCCTGCGTCCGCGCGGGCGCCGGACGTCACCAGCGCCAACTCCAACGTGGTGGCGGTATTGAGCCGCTTGAGCGGAATTTCGGCAATAAAGGCAAGAGCCTTTTCAGGCCGCCCCAATCCGCGCTCGGAATCAGCCTCAAGGGCCACATGCGAGTAATCATCGGTCATGCGCCGATAGGTGCGCAGCTCACGCAGAGCTTCGGAGTACCGGCCGGTCAAGTAGGACGTCAATCCCAGCGCCTCACGCACGATGTCGATGCGCGCAGCGTGCCGGTAGGCTGCTTTCGCGTGCTCGTAGGCGATTTCCGGGTTCTGATCCATCATGGATCCGGCATAAACCAGATGCCGCGCCACGTTCTCGGACACCGCTGGCGCGAGAACCTTGAGTTTACGACGCGATTCCGCCGCGAGATCCTGAGCATTAACCGTTTCCGGAATAAAGGGATCTTTCACGCCACGACTGCGGCGATCGTCACGCCGCCGTTTATCTTCCTCGCGATGTCCACCGCGTTCGTCACGCCTGTAGCTATCGCGACGGCGCTCATCACGGCGCCGGTCATCCTGCCGGTGGTCGTCACGCCGGCGCTCACCGCGATCAAACTTCTGCTTGTCGTCATAGTGGTCGCGGCGCCCGTAGTTGTCATTATCGCGGGGTTCATTTTCGTTGGTACGACGACGATCTTCGCGCCCGGAACGCTCATTATAACGATCATCACGCCGCCCCCCGAATCGCCTGTCCTGGTCCCGGCGATTATCGCGCCACTGGCCACCGCGTCCGCCGCGCCGGTCGTAGCGGCCTTCACCGCCGCGATCCCAGGAACCTCGGGATTCGCGCGATTCACTCGAATCCCTGTCATTCCAATCGCGCCGGTATCCACGATGGTTGTCACGGTCACGTCGGTTGTGGAATCCACCCTTCTGTCCGCGTTCGCCGCTACCATCGTGGAATTCACCCTGACGGTTCCACGAAGAGCGCCGGGAACCACCATCGCGCCCGCCACGGGAATCTCGCGATTCCCAGGAGTCACGGTCGTGGCCGCGATCATAACGACGGCCACCACGTCGATCCCCTTGGTGACGGTTCCAGTTTCCCTCTCGATTATCCCGCCGCCGTGAGCCTCCGCGGCGGTCATTCCAGGCATCGCGGGGATCACCCGAATCGCGGGTCGCGCCGCCCTCTCCATCGTGCTGCGAGGGTTCGCGCCGTTGCCGCGCGGACCGCCATTGTCCTTTCGGGCGGTCGTCTTCGGAGCGCTCTTCGCTCCACTCTTCGTGGTCAGACATTTCATTCCTCGCAGTTCGATTGTTAAGAATCACGATGCTGTGCTTATTTTAGGCCGACTCCAGCTCGGCCGCGCGCTGAGCATTGAATTTTGGCGCGCAGAGATTAAAAAGTGTGTGGGGTGTGTACTATGCCCCACCAAAAGACATAAACACACCCCACACACAATCAA
>NZ_JBHNSQ010000082.1:0-11029 GCF_059085665.1 Actinotignum sp. usb-actsch-213 | reverse complement strand
TTGTTCCACGCCGGGCAACCATTATTGGAAGCCGGTCCGGCGATAGTGGGGCACTGGTCCGCGGCGTCGTTCACACCGTCATTATCGGTATCCACCGGGGCCGGGGTGGTGACAGTAACCGGAACCTTGACGGTATCGGTGCTGCCATCCGGGTAGGTGACAACAACAGGAACCTCATAGGGGCCAGCAGCGGTACCCGCGGCCGGGGTCACCGTAATGGCGCCGGTTTCGGGATTGACCGTGGCGGTAATCGGGGAGTTGTCACCGAGCTTGAAGGTGGTCTTCTTGCCCTTTTCGGTCGGAGCGGGATCCGTTTCGACCTTCTTGGTAGCGACCTTATCGAAGGTGGGAGCCGGGACCTCAATGGTCTGCCCCGCCTCGACGGTGTTGTCCTGCTTGTAATTCGGATCGTAGGTATCGGTGATTTGCGCCAACACCTTGACCGGAACCCAGGTCTTCAGCTTGAGCTTGTTCTTGGAGTTGAGCGGATCGGTCACGGTAGCAACCACCGGGATACGGTAATCACACGGAGCAACATCCGCGCCGGGATTGACGGTCACCAGACCGGTGGCCGGATCCACGCTCGCCCAGGACTTCGCACCTTCGCCCAGCTCGTAGGTAGCATCGGCGGGTAGCTGGTACTTGTTGTTACCAATCTGCGTAAAGCCCTTGGCTTCTCGCGTTGCGTAGGGAGCCTTGCTCTTTGCGCTCTGCGTCTTCTTCACCTGGACGGGGTCGTACTTCACCGGAAGTGCGCGCACGATGAACGAATCGGAAGAAACAGCGTTATCGGCAGCGTAAAGAGTTGCCGTGTAGATTTCGCCGTCCTTCGCGTTCTCCGGAACGGTGTAGAAAGCCTTCTTGGCATCGCTGAGCTTCTTCAGGTCGCCATTAGTTTGAACAACCTTGCCCTTGGAATCGGTCCACTCGATCCGGTTGGGAAGCGGGGAAAGCGCCTTGCCGGTGAGCTTGATTTCAGCGGTCTGACCCGGCAGCGCGTAGTTTTCCTGGGCATCGAAGTTCGTGATATCCAGTTCCACCTGCACACTGAGAACCAGCGCCAGGTTGACGTTGTACCAGTTATTGGTAATCAGGTTCACTGCGGCGGAGGTCTGCGGAGTCCACGAAGCATGCGAGTTGAACATATTGAATGTCTGGCGCATGAAGGAGGAGTAGTTCGGGACTACCCGTCCGTTCGGGTCCAGCACATACATGTAAATACGGTCCACGTCCGCACCGGCGTTCTTCGGCAGGCGGATCGTGTACATACCCTTTTCGTTCGTGGTGGCCGTGTAGGTGCCCTCGATGTACTCGGGGTGCTCGGTGAGCATGTCACGGACCTTGACCTCGCGGTCATTGACGGACGGGGTGGCATTACGCAGTTCCTGCAGCGCGGCCTTGCCCGCGGGGGTCAGCTGCGAGAGCACCACCGTGTAGCCGGGGGCTACCACGTCGCCGGAGGAGTTGAAATTCGGACCGGTTGCGGAGTTGGCAAGATCGCCCGCTCCGGATTCGAACCATACCTTGCCGGATACGGAGTCCCGGGTGGAAAGGGTTACGGCCGGATCGGGCAGCGCGCCCTTATCGTCGTGAATCCATTCGTTCTTGGGGCGGGTGAGGTAATCGTTCGGATCGGTGTACATGAACACCGCGGTACGCTGCATATTGGTACCGATAAGCGGGAACTGGCCAAGATTATTAGCCGTCACGCTGTTGACGAAAGCCCCCGGGAAGAAACCGCCAGCCTGGCGCACCATGGTGACAGGGTTACCGGCCGGGTTGGTGAAATCATTGATCCACAGACGGTAATACTGGCCAGCAACAGCCTTGTAAAGATGCTGTTTTCCGGTGTTATCCACCCAGGGCGTACGCAGATCGAAAGCGTAGGCGCCGGGGCCGATCTGGCTGCCGTCGCTCTCGTCAATCGTCTTGACGGTGGTGGAGTAAATCGGGGAGGCTGCGCCGTCGGTGTCACGCCACTGGAGGTACACCTTGGTTCCATCCGGAACAGGGGTCGCGCCATTGGACGTGGTTGCCGGCGTGCCAACGCCACCGAAGAACGCGCGCCCAGAGAGCGTGTTCTTGGCGTTACTGGCATCTGTTGTGCTCTTAATCCAGCCGGTCTTGAAAGCATCGGCTTCGATAATGGCATCTTGCTTGAAAGGAATATCCGGTCGGTTAGCGCCAGGTTGGTTCGCGCCTGCTTCGACAGCGGTGTCACCGACATACGTCGGGCACTGTGCTGCGGGAGCAGTTGGCGCTGCACCGGAATTCCCTTGCGGTGCAGCGTAAGCGAATCCCGAAGCAAACGTCGTCATGAGCGCCGCGGCGGTGAGACCGGCCCACACTTTCGTGCGACGGCGATGCCCACCCTTGCGGGACACAGACGCGGAGATTCCGGGCGCCGACTGAGTCGACTCCGTGTGTTGGGACATTATTTCTCCATTAGTAGGGATATGGATCGTTAGGGTGAGATCGCTACGAGCGTGTGCATTGTGAGAGGGCAGCACTGGAGCACCCCCCCCCCCGCAATCCAGCTGACCCGGTCCGCTAAATCGCCTAAACAGTTTCCGAGCCTAACACAAGAAGCTGTATTCAATTATTCAGCACAAAAGGTTATATAAACCACGTAGCAACACGCACTTCCCTCACGGAGATAACTAACTTTTTATCACGCCGTTTCAGATTTGTTTACTAAGTATTAACTCGCGGCACGTTGCGGTTTTGAGCCGGGCCTCTCGCTGCACACATGCCTACCTCGCCGCTTTTCGACGGCGTGGCCGCGCGCCCACCTCGCCATAATGCCGCCCGCACCGGCGTGAATAATAATACTTTCCGGTAACAGCACGAGCCTTCAATCTCCACCCACACCACTCGGCCGGCACTAAAGTCCCGTACCACCGGTGCGAAAAAACGGGAGCGCGCGAAGCAATTCCCATCTCACACCGCGCCCCGCCACCTGCATACTTATGTGCCGCCGCGGCTCCTACGAGGGGCATCACCTCGGGAAATGTACCCAATCTCTCGTTTTTTCAGGGCGGCCACCCGCGCACAGCACATGCGCAGGCAACCGCCCCAATGATCACGCCAAGGGTCAGGACCTTTGGACTACTTTAGAAATCCCAATCGTCGTCGGTGGTATCTTCCGATTCTCCAATAATGTAGGAGGAGCCCGAGCCGGAGAAGAAATCGTGGTTTTCATCCGCGGCCGGGGAGAGTGCGGTGAGGATCTCCGGGCTCACCTGTGTTTCTTCACCGCTGAAGCGTGCCGGGTAGCCCAGGTTCATAAGCGCCTTATTGGCGTTGTAGCGAACGAAAATTGCGACGTCGTCCATCAGGCCCACAGGCTCGTAAAGTTCACCTGAATAGTCGAGTTCCATCTGGTAGAGCTTCTCGAGCAGCTCGAAAGTGAATTCTTCCATTTCCGCACGCCGCGCTTCGCTGCACTCTTCCAGGCCGCGCTGGTATTTGTAGCCGGAATAGTAGCCGTGCACCGCCTTATCGCGCAGGATAAGACGAATGAGATCCGCCGTATTCATGAGCTTGCCGCGGCAGGACAGGTAGAGGGGCAGGAAGAACCCGGCGTACAGCAGCAGGGAGGAAAGCAGCGTGGAGGAGACCTTGCGCTTGAGCGGGTCGTCACCCACGTAGTGTTCCAGCACCGCCTTGGCGCGCTGCTGGAGCAGGGGATTATCCACGGCCCAGGTATAAGCTTCCTCGATCTGGGTGCTCGAGGCCAGGGTGGAGAAAATCGAGGAATACGAACGCGCGTGCACCGCCTGCATGAAGGCGATATTGGCGTAGACGGCCTGCTCGTGTTCGGTGTGTGCGTCCTGAATCTGACTAATTTCACCAATACTTGCCTGCACGGTATCCAGCAGCGTCAAACCGGTGAACACCCGCATCACGAGGGTTTGCTCCACCTCGTTCATGCGCTGCCAGGAGGGCAGGTCATTGGAGAGCGGCACCTTTTCCGGCAACCAGAAATTCGCGGTGAGCCGGCGCCACACCTCCAAGTCCTTCTCCTCCGGGACGTAATTCCAGTTGATCGGCCGGAAGGGCCCCTCGGGGTGCTGGATGTACTGCGGCGGCATGAAAGAACGCAGGGTGTAATGCCGTCCATCGGGTGCGCTCATGACTTCTCCAATTTTCATCAAAACACTAGATATTGTGGTCACCTAAATTTCGACCACTAGATATAGTGTCGCATTGCGGGCACCTAGGACTTAAGGCTCGCCGTGGTGGTGTATGTCATAACGACGACGCCGCTCCTTTCCCGCGAGCACCCGAGCCGCGAAAAAGCACCCCCGAGCCGGCCGGAAACCAACTCGGGGGTGCATACGCGATTCGCGCGAGTTACTTCTTCTCGACGAGGGTCACGAAGCGGTCAATATAGCCGCGCACGAAGTCCGCGGTATCGGCCTTCAGCTTGCCGGACTCATCGAAGAGTTCCGGGGAGCGCCCCAGGAACACTTCGGGCTGCCCGGGCATGGGCATATCGAAGTAGGAGAGGGCCAGGCGCAGGTTCTTCTGCGAGCTATAGCCGCCCATCCGCCCCACCGAGTGGCTAATAATGCCAGCCGGCTTATTCTTCCAGGCCACATCGCTATTGGGCTTGGAGCCAATATCCACGGCATTCTTCAGGCAGGCAGGCACGGTGCGGTTATTTTCCGGCGTGACGAAGAGGATGCCATCGCTGGCCTTAATGGTTTCCCGGAAGCGGGTGTAGCTTTCGGGCAGGGGTACGTCCGTCACAGCTGCGTCGTCGTAATCGAAGTTGTAGAGCGGCAGGTGACCGATCTCCACAATCTCCACCTCGTAACCCTCGGGGAAATAGCCGGCCACTTCGCTCGCAATTTTGCGCGCGTAGGAGCCGCGCCGCAAACTACCCACCAGAATTGAAATCTTCATAAGTATCCCGCGCTTTTCACTCGTATCTTAACTGGGTGTGCCGCGCCCGGCCGCCGCCACAGGCGCCGAAGCGGACGCTGCCACCATCATAGGCTAGGCCCGCTTGCGGGTGTAGAGCACCACTCCGCCCACACAGAGCAGGGCCAGGGTGACCGAGAGCGGGTCGATAACCTCGGAGCCCGAATGGGCGAGGTTATTGCCGAGCTTCTTACCTTCGCGTTCCAGCTGGGCGATTTGCTCGGGCGATAGCTCGCAAGGCTGACCATCGACAGTGCGGCCTTCCCACACCGTTTCGGTACCACCGCCGCTGGAACCGAACCACTGCTGGCCCACCAGCTGCCCGAAAGTCCCCGATTCGAAAACGGCCATCTTGCCGGGGCCGGACACGCTGGTGACGCTCAGGGTGAGCTCGCCGGTGGTCGCTTCGCGGAAACTGGGGTGCTGGGTATTCGCACCCAGCCACGGCACTCCGGAGACCTGGCTCGAGGAAATCATGTAGATGCGCTCGCCGGCGCCGGCCACGAAATCAATACCGGCCGGGGCGGTGGTGGCCGCGGCCTCCCCCAAGCCAAAGCTCAGGGATGCCGGGTCAAGCCACTGTCCGGAATTATCGTCCTTGACGGCGGCGCGCAACTGCCCGCCATCCACCACGGCGCCCAGGTCATAGTGGCCGCTATTGGCGGTGCCACTTCCCCCGACGTTGAAAGTCAAGGTGGTGGTGGTTGATAGGCGGGTGCCGTCTTTCGCGGTGGCGTTCAAGGCCAGGCCCACCGTGTAGGTACCCGGCTGGGTGAAGACCCAATTGGGGTGCACGTGGGTATTGGCCGGGATCGTATGGGAGCCGCTGGCACCGCCGCTCGCGGCACGCTCCACCGGGGTGGGGATGCAGACCGGCGCGGCGGGCGCTTGGGGTGATTGGCCGGCCGGAGCTTGCGGTGCTTGACCTGCGGGAGCCTGCCCCGAGGGGGACTGGGGCGCTCGGCCCGAGGGTGCCTGCGTAGCGCCGCCGCTCGGCACCGGGGTGCCGGGCGCGCCATTGGCCCCGCCGTTCGCGCCGTTGGCCCCGCCGTTCGCGCCGTTGGCCCCATTCGCGCCACTTCCCCCATCGCCAGCTTCCGGCGCGGACCCGCCGCCCGGAGTAGATGAATCACCCGGTGTGCCAGCGGCGCCGTCGTTCCCACTATCGGAACCGCTACCGGAGCCACCGTTATCGTGACCCTGAGCGGCCGCAATCGCGGCGTCGCCCACCGCCCAGGTGTAGGTGCGTGCGGGCGAGGTGAGGGTACCGCCGGGGGTATCCACTTCGGCGCGCACCGTCATGCGGTAGGTGCCGGGCGCGGAAAAGAGCCAATTAGCGTGCTGGTGCGCGGGTTCCGGCTGGCCAATCACGCTGCCCGGCGCCATCTGGAAGCTCGGAGCTCCGGCGGCGGCGCGCAGAATCGGATTGAGGGTGGCGAAATTTGTTTCCCACAGGAAGATCTTGCCGGGGCCTTCGAGCTGCTCCACCACGAACCGCACCGCGGTACCGCCCAGCTGGCGCGCCGCCCCGGAATCCCAGCCGGGCCATACAATTCCGGCCTGCTGCACCTGGTCGAGCAGAAAGCCGGGCACACCCAGCTGCGGAACCGCTGTGGATTTGGTAGTAAAAGTTTTCTCCACCACGCCGACCACGGTTTCTTCAGGGGCGCGCTCCACCCCGGTGCCGGTGGCGTCCTCTTTGAGATTGAGGGAGATGCCGCCGTCTGCTCCGGCGGCGATATTGAAGAGGTCCATATGCCCGGAGGTGAGAACGGTGGACTGCCCGGCCCCGGCCCCCGCCCCCGCGGGCGCTGCCGGCGCCGGTGCGGCCTGGGCGGCAGGAAGGAATGCCCCCCACCCGGCCAGGAGCGCCGCCATGGCGCCCGCCAGCCCCGCCGCAGCACGCCGTGTGAGTGCTGTCATGACTTTCCTTTCCTTGCGGTACTTGCGTCACCTAGCCTATTTGATAACAATAATGATTATCAATAAGGGGTGATGCGGTTGTCGCTCACGCGGACTGCCGCACACCGAAACGGAAAGAGACAGAATGGCACGACGCCTCCTCGCGGCCCTGGCCGCCGCCGCACTCACCGCCGGAATAGCTCCGGCCGCAGCGGCCGCCCCGGATGACGGAAAAATTGTCACAACGACGGCGCATGTGGACGCCCCCAAAGTTTTTTGGGAAAACGGGACGTTCGTGCTGAAAAATGAAGCCTATGACGAGCTGTATCCGCTGGAGAAGACCGTCAACTGGGTCGGGCGCGGATACGCGCGCAGCGGCTCGAATCAGGGCGGGCAGCAATATATTTTCCTACCCCCGGATAATGAAGCTTACGGGCATCTGCGCAAGGTGGCCGAACGCTGGTATTCCGCGCCGGGTATGCCCAGCGGTCCCTTCCCCATCTGGGCCGGTTTCGGTGCGGATGCCGCTATTCCCGTGGAGCAATTCCGCAACGGCACCTTTGCCCTCGAGCTGACCAAGTTCGACGGCCCGGGGCGCATGGAAGCCTTCATGACCAATATGGATCTTTACCTCCCGCTGTTCTCCAGTCACGAGAGGGGGCGGCGGGTCTCCTACCTGGTGCCCGGCAGCCACACCCATAACGAGACCGCTTTTACCAAGCCGGGGCGCTACACCCTGACCTACCGCGCCATCGCGCGCGGGGTGGATGGCAAGATTATTGCTTCGCAGGAGATTCCGTTTGTGTGGCAGGTGGGTGGTACCCGCCCGGCCAAGGATGCGGGCCCCGATCTGGCTACCGCGTTCAACGCCGCCCCCACCGGGGATACGTCCGGCTACCGTTTCTCCCTCGCCCCGTATGCGGGCCGCGAGCATGACGCGGATGACCAGCTCACCGAGCTGCGTTTCGATGCCGGTTCGGAAACGGTTGCGGGGAAGGTGCAGTTCTTCCTGGATGGTTACTTCCTGGCCGAGGTGCCGGTGGAGAAGGGGAAGGCGCGCTGGGCGGAGATGATCGGCTCGGGTGCTTCGAATTTCCAGGCGGTATTTATCCCGGCCGCGGGAGGTGGCACTCCTGCCGGGAATAGCGATACTCCTTCCACTACGCGCACCGCCGCAGCTAATACCGCAACTGGCGCGCGCTGGGTTTCAGCCCCGGTCTCCTACACCTTTGGCGATGCGGAGGCCGGCACCTCGGAGAGCGCCGCTCAGCTGCCCGAGCCCCATTCGCAGGATCCGGCGCCGGCCATGGCGGGCGGGGAGTATACGCCGTCGTCCTTCGACTACACGGTACGCACGGAAAAGACGGCTGCCGGAAACGTGACCACCTCGGTTGCTTTCACGGATCCGAAGGTGCGCGCGTACGTGCACGGCGGCTACTACGCGAAAGCGGAGGATAAGTACCCGGATTGCGAAGTGAATATGGTGACGGATTCGCGCGGCGTGGCCTCCGTGACCCAGGGCGATTCCTGGTGCGAGGGCTACCATCTCAAGCTCAGCATTGACCCGCATCCGGAAGTGAATATGAGCGCGGCCGCCGACGTGCGCTTCGGCACCATGGATTTGAGCGCCCCGCAAAGCTATTCCGGCCGGCTCGCCGCGGCTCCCGCGATTGGTACCGGCACGCAGCCGGCCCCCGGGCCGCAGCCTGAGCCGGCACCGAAGCCAGGGCCGGAGCCCGGCCCGAATCCTAGCCCCAATCCTGGCCCCAATCCTGCGCCGAATCCGCCCGTGCCGGCGCCCACGCCTTCTATTTCGCCTAGCGCTCCCGCACCAGCTCCCGCACCGAAGCCCGCCCCGTCGCGCACCATTTTGCGCCGCGGCCACGTGGACCTGCAGGCGGTGCCGGGCGAGGGTGGCCCGGGCGTCACCCTCAAGGACGATACCCTCGAGCACGCCACCACCTCGGTGCAGCGCGATGTGAGCACGGTGGCGCTGGCGGTGCCCGATTCGGCGAAGTCGCCGCGGGCGAAGGGCGCGGCTTTTGATTTCCTCGGTGCGGAGGGCGAGCGGCTCTACCAGCTGCCCCAGAACTGGGATCGTTCGCATATTTGGCCCGGGTGGTCCACGGAGAGCTACCGCAAACCCACGCGTTTCCACGTGGAGCCGGAGTCGATTCCGGCGGGCGCGCAGTATCACGCCTACGCGCTGAGCGGTTTCGGGAACGTGGATCGGCTCTTCGACGCCTCGCGCACCGCCCTTGACCTGCCCGATCCCACGCACCAGCACGCCGGTTGGGCCTTCACGCAGCCAGGCGTGTACGTGCTGCGGGTGTGGTACGACGACGCCGCAGCCGCGCCGGAAGTTTCCGGCGCGGGCGGGGCCAATCGGGCGGGCCGCCTGGTGTTCTTGGTCGGGGATGAGGCGATCGCCGGTTACGAGCAGGGCACCGTGAGCATCCCCGGCGATCCTGCCGCTCCCGAACCGGGCGGTGCGGATCAGCCCTCCGCGGATCCACATCCGGACGGGAAGCCCAATCCGGGTGGGAATCCCGGTGGTGCGCCGAATCCTGGCGGAAAGCCCGGAGGTAACCCTGGCGGCAACCCAGGCGGCACCGTCAATCCGGGTGGTGCGCCCACGCCGGGCACCACTCCCGCACCGCAACCTTCGGCCACACCCGAAACCCCGGAGGGAAATAGCACAGCAAAACCAAATCCACAGCCGGGTATACCCGGCATTGGAAATAATCCCGGGAATAAGCCGCTAACTCCGGGCGTGCCGCCCGCGCCTGCTCCGCTTCCGGAGAATCCCGGGGCGAAGGTGCTGCCACCGAGCGGCACCGCACCGCTCGGCCCCGGTGGCGGCGCCACCCTCACGGGTAACCGGGTGGTTGGCGCACCGCAGACCGGTGGCGGCGGGGCACCGCGCCCCATCTCCCCCGCACCCGCGAAGGCCGGTGGGCCGGCGGCCGGGAAAGCGGCTGCACCCTCCGCCACTCCGTCGGCGAGTGCCACGCCCGGTGCCGGCACACCCTCCGGCTCCGCCTTCGTTGGCATGCCGAATGGCGCAGCAGGCCAGGGCAACCAGGCGACCGCCGGTGCAAATGCGGATGCTTCAGTAAGTGGCTGGGATCGGAGCATTAAGCTGAGCACCCTGGCGAAGATCATGGGCGTGATCACTTTGTGTGCCCTGTGCCTGGGCGGCGGCGTCGCCCTGGAACGCCACCGGCGCAAGTAACGCACCTATGAACGGACCGGGCCACTAAGGCCCGCCCCTACACCCCGGCGCACCCGAGAACGGCTGCGCCGGGGTGTAGTCTGTTTTTGGCTGGGCAAAGGCGTCGGCCATACATGAAGGAGATGATCTCAGGTGAGTGAGAAGATTACCCAAACCGCGGGCCGTGACCAGCTGGGGAATTTCGCCCCGCTTTTTGCCGAGCTCAATGACGATGTTCTTTTTGGGCGGGTGTGGAATCAGCCCGCGCTGTCTCTCAAAACGAAGTGCGTGGTCACGGTGGTGGCGCTGATGGCCTCCGGGATCACGGATTCTTCGCTGCGGTATCACCTGGAGAACGCGAAGAATCACGGAGTGACCCGGGAGGAAATCGCCGCGATTATCACGCATGCGGCCATGTACGTGGGTTGGCCGAAGGCCTGGGCGGTTTTCAATCTGACGAAGGATGTGTGGAGTCTTGATGCCGAGATTACGGGTGCGGATGGTAGCGCTGGCTCCAATGCTGACACGGATGCACTGAGCGCCAAGGAACGCCACGCGCGCGAGTGCCTCTTCCCCATCGGTGCCCCCAATGACGGTTTTGCTCAGTATTTCATCGGGCAGAGCTACCTCGCGCCGGTCTCCACCAGCCAGGTTCCCATGTACAACGTGACGTTCGAGCCGGGCTGCCGCAATAACTGGCATATTCACCACGCCTCCAGCGGCGGCGGCCAGATTCTTATCTGCGTGGCCGGCCGCGGATTCCATCAGGCTTGGGGCCAGCCGGTGGAAGAAATGCTGCCCGGGGATGTGATCAACGTTCCGGCGGGCACCAAACACTGGCACGGGGCCGCGCCCGATAGCTGGTTCTCCCACCTCGCTGTGGAAGTTCCCGGGACGGATACCTCCAACGAGTGGCTTGAGCCGGTGAGCGATGCGGAGTATGCGCGGCTAACGCGGCACAACTAGCTCGCCCCTAGAACAGAA
>NZ_JBHNSQ010000081.1:0-15730 GCF_059085665.1 Actinotignum sp. usb-actsch-213 | reverse complement strand
GGGCCTGACTGAGATATACGGACCTGGGGTAGCGGGCACCTGCGCATCCCGGGAAGTAGGCACTCGCGAATCCGGAGAAAGGAGCACCCGCCAGTTCGGCGGTGCCGGGCGGAGCCTGGCCTGCTTATATTTGGAAGGCCCGGACGCGGCCGACTTGCCTGAGGCCGGCACACCGGTACTTGCGGAGCGATCCGATGCCGTGAGTGCGAGCGGGGCGAGCGGGAATGCGGCGGGCGAAGCGGAAACGAATCAGCCTGATGGGGCGGTTGTGGGCCTGGTGCTATCGGCGGTGCGGCATTGGGAAGAAGGGCCGCTTGCCCTCGCGCTCATCAGGGAACCAGCGGCGCTGGGCGCGGTGCTGGTAGGAGAATTCCGCTGCGGCGTCGAACCTATTCCTCTGCCTACTCGCGCTCCCGTTGTGGTGACCATTCGTGACACCGGCGAAAAAAGTGTCGGAGGCCGTGACTAGAATGAGGGCGAGCACCACGCTCACCACGAGGACGGAGAACTATGAACCTAACAACCTTGCGGCTCGTCACAGATATCTGCAACGGGATATTTTTTGTGATCCAGCTGGCGATTCTCGCGTTTATGGTGTGGGCGCTAGTGGCTTGCCTGCGCCGCCCGGATGCGGATTTTCGCTATGCCCGCAAGGATAAGAAATTCTGGAGCGGGGTGCTGCTGGGTTGCGCTCTCGTCACGGGAATCGTGCTTTTCACACCCATTCGCCTACCTTTCCAGCCGTTCCTCATGCTCGGGGCGGCTTACGGTGCGCTCTACTATCTGGGTCCCGAAGAACAGCGGATGGGGCCGCGCCGCAGTTCGCGCGGGCGCGGGAAAGGGTCCTGGTAAAGCGGGGTAAGCGCAGGGCCTGAGCTGCGTCGTCGTACTACACGCACCACGAAGGAGGAAGAATGCGAGCAGTTATTCAGCGCGTCACGCGCGCATCCGTCACGGTGGACGGCAGCGTGATTTCGCAGATCGGCACGGGACTGTGCGTGCTCCTGGGCGTTACTCACGGGGATGGCGCCCCGGAAGTGGAGAAAATCGCACGGAAAATCGCGCAGCTGAAAGTACTGCGCGCCGCGGATGGCACTGATGAGCCAAATAATCGGCGCAGCGCGGAAGAAGCGCAGGCTCCCGTGCTGCTCGTTTCGCAATTCACTCTGTACGCGGATGTGCGCAAGGGCCGCAAGCCCTCATGGTCCAAAGCTGCCCCCGGGGAAATTGCCGATCCGCTCTATGAGGCGGTGGTGCGCGAATTGCGGGAGACCTACGGGCTGGAGGTAGCCACCGGGCAATTCGGGGCCATGATGGATGTGGAGCTCGTTAATGACGGCCCCTTTACGCTCCTGGTTGAGGTGGAACCGGCCAGCGCCTAACTCGCCGCAGCCCCCCACAATCCTAGGTCTAAAGGCCTAGGGATAGTGAAATAAGCTCAGAAATCTCATCAAGAACAGCGATTTCCGCGCTAATTCGGCTTTTTCCCTCAGCAAAATGTGAGCCACACACTCATGCCACTGGCGAACAGGGGACGGCTCCCGGGCCGCGGGCCGTTACTCTTTTAGAAGATTGCAAGTGCAAGGAGAGTTATGTTCGAAAGGTTCACTGACCGCGCCCGGCGAGTCATCGTGCTCGCGCAGGAAGAGGCACGGAACCTCAAGCACAACTACCTGGGGACCGAACATATCTTGCTCGGCCTCATTCGCGAGGGCGAAGGGGTGGCCGCAAAGGCCTTGGAAGCCCTGGGGGTGACGCTTGAGTCCGTCCGGACGCAGGTCATCGATATTATCGGCGAAGGCCAGGAACCACCCTCGGGTCATATTCCCTTCACGCCGCGCGCCAAGAAGGTCATTGAGTTCGCGATGCGTGAGGGGCTGCAGATGGGCCACTCCTATATCGGAACCGAACATCTCCTCCTCGGTCTCACCCGCGAAGCGGATGGTGTTGCCGCACAGGTCCTCATTAAGCTCGGTGCGGATATGCCCACCGTGCGCAACCAGGTCAGCCAGCTCATCTCCGGTTTCCAAGGTAAGGAAGCCGTTGGGGTGGGCGGGGGCCCGCGTGAAGGCACCAAGGCCGGCTCCACGATTCTGGATCAGTACGGGCGTAACCTCACGGCCGCCGCGCGCGATCACAAGCTTGATCCCGTGATCGGCCGGCATACCGAAACCGAGCGGGTTATGCAGGTCCTCTCCCGGCGCACCAAGAATAACCCGGTGCTGATCGGGGAACCCGGCGTGGGTAAAACCGCGGTGGTCGAAGGCCTGGCCCAGTCCATCGCCGCGGGTAACGTGCCGGAAACCCTCAAGGATAAGCAGCTGTATTCCCTGGATATGGGTTCCCTCGTGGCTGGTTCGCGCTACCGCGGCGACTTCGAGGAACGCATGAAGAAGATCCTCAAGGAAGTCAATACCCGCGGGGATATTATTCTGTTCATTGATGAAATCCACACCCTGGTGGGTGCGGGTGCCGCGGAAGGCGCCCTGGATGCCGCCTCGCTGCTCAAGCCGATGCTGGCCCGCGGGGAACTCCAGGTCATCGGGGCAACCACCCTCGATGAATACCGTAAGTACATTGAAAAGGATGCCGCGCTTGAGCGCCGCTTCCAGCCCATCCAGGTGGAACAACCCACCGTGGAACAAACCATTGATATTTTGCGTGGTTTGCGGGACCGGTACGAGTCCTACCACCGCGTGACTATTACCGACGACGCCCTGGAGGCGGCCGCCACCCTGGCGGATCGGTATATTAACGATCGCTTCCTTCCCGATAAGGCCATTGACCTCATCGACGAAGCGGGGGCGCGCCTGGCCATCCGTAAGATGACCGCGCCGCCGGAGCTGCGCGAGCTGGACGATAAGATCGCTTCCACGCGCCGCGCTAAGGAAGCGGCTATTGACGCCCAGGACTTTGAGAAGGCCGCTGGCCTGCGTGATGAAGAGCAGAAGCTCGGTGAAGAACGCGATGCCCGTGAGCAGGCTTGGAAGGACGGGGATATGGATGTCGTCTCGGTGGTGGATGAAGATCTCATCACCGAGGTGCTCTCCATGTCTACCGGTATCCCGGTCTTCAAGCTCACCGAAGCGGAGTCCGCGAAGTTGCTGCGTATGGAAGACGAGCTGCATAAGCGGGTTATCGGCCAGCATGAAGCCGTGACTGCGCTTTCCCAGGCAATTCGCCGTACCCGCGCGGGACTCAAGGACCCGAACCGCCCCGGTGGCTCTTTCATTTTCGCCGGGCCTACCGGTGTGGGTAAAACCGAGCTCGCCAAGGCGCTCGCGGAATTCCTTTTCGGGGATGAATCCGCGCTGATCACTTTGGACATGTCCGAATATTCGGAGAAGCACACCGTTTCGCGGCTCTTTGGTGCTCCTCCGGGATATGTGGGTTATGAAGAAGGCGGCCAGCTCACCGAGAAAGTGCGGCGCAAGCCTTTCTCCGTGGTGCTCTTTGACGAAATTGAGAAGGCCCACGCGGATCTCTTCAATTCTCTTCTCCAAATCTTGGAAGAAGGGCGCCTCACGGACTCGCAAGGTCGGGTGGTGGACTTTAAGAACACCATCATCATCATGACTACCAATTTGGGTACGAAGGATATCGCGAAGGGTGTGCAAACTGGTTTCCAGTTCGATGCCGATACCACGTCTTCCTACGAGCGCATGAAGACGAAGGTTGCGGAAGAACTCAAGAACAACTTCCGGCCCGAATTCCTCAACCGCGTGGATGACATTATCGTCTTCCCGCAGCTGGGCCGCCCGGAAATCCTCCAGATTGTGGATCTGATGATCGGCAAGCTGGATAAGCGCCTGCGGGATCAGAACCTGTCGATCGCCCTGACAAAGGATGCGAAGGAACTCTTGGCGGATCGTGGTTACGATCCGGTGCTCGGGGCACGCCCGCTGCGCCGCGCCATCCAGCGTGACGTGGAAGATGTGCTCTCCGAGAAGCTGCTCTATGGCGAATTCGCCAAGGGGGACATCATCGTGGTGGATGTGGACAAGGAAAATATTCCGATGTCCTTCACCTTCACCGGCCAGTCGCCCGACCAGCCGCTACCGGATGGTGTGATCGAAGCCGAAGAACCGGCGCAAATGGAAGGCCTGGCTTCCGGGGTGAATACTCGCCCCAGCGGCGGGTCGGTAGCCGGTGCCGGCGCGCCGACTTCCGGAGGTGGCCTGGCCGCAGCGAACTAGGATTGCTGCGTCCCAAGCAGGGCCGCGAGCTAAAGCCTCACACTAGGGGCGGCCACGCTCAGGCACCGGCTAAGGCCGCGAGCAAGGACTAGCTGATACCGAGAGCTCGAAGCTAACCAATCAGGTGCGCTTCGAGCTCTCGCGTTATCACCGGGGCTGTTTCGGAGCGGGTAGTGAGCAACTCCGATACCGTGCGGCGCTGCCCGGCAACGGTGTAGTGCACCTCCCACTCCATGACGAGCGTGGCTTTCACCTCCTTATTGGCCTGGCGGTAGATGACTTCCGTAAAGGGCTGGCGGGCCGGGATGAGCTGTGCTGAGTGAGCGGGGAGCGAGCCGCTGGGCGCGACGTTTCCGGAGTTTCTTGCGGCCGTGCTTTCCGCGCCGGGCACCTCCCAAGTTGCCCGCACGGGAATCAGATCAATAACAACCTCCGCGCCGAGCACTACAACCGGATGCCGTTGAGCCGGAGCGGAATAATGCAGGCGAACGGGGTAGTTGATCGCCACCCAGCCGCGCGCCGGTTCCATCCACGCCTCGGTGCTCGCTACCGCAATCCGGATACTTTCCGTATGGATAAGCCTCTCCAGCTGCGCGGCGGTGGGAGGCGCTCCCGCTTGAGTGCCGGCCGGCGGAGTGCCATTACCCAGTATCCAACTGAGAATTCCTGCCGCGCCGCGTACATGGCCCGGTAGAGAAGCATCACGCACCGCGGCTACTAGTGCACTGCGCGACCACGGCAGGCCATAAGGCCCGCTGGAGAGTCCGGCGCTCCCGCTGGCAAGGGCACCTGAGCTTGATGACACTCCGGCTGGCTCGCCGGGAGAACGCCTGGTGTAACTAACCTGACCTTCCACGGTCACTCCGCCGGCATCGGTGCGGGCGGAGTAAATACGCTCCTCGGTATCCGCATATTCGCGGGCGAGGGCCGGAGCGCTCACCGTGCACGAACCAAGACATATTACTATGACCACGCCTACGATGAAGGCGCGCAGGAACCAGCGCGGCCTGAACCTGGGGTTGGTGTATGGCCTCATCACACGCCTCCATCCAAAATGTCGTCGTTCATCCCCACCGCATCGACGATCCAGTTACCGCCCGAGCGGAAAATCCGCATGGTCACAAAGAATTCTTCGGCACGATCTGTTTTTTCGGCGCCCTTGCGGTTCATCACTGGATTGGGTGGATGGGAAACGGAGAACTGCACGGTATAAGCGGCTATGGAATCATTCCAGCGCCCCCGCGCATCGCTAAAACTAAAAACGGTGGCTTGCCGGGGCCGGAAATCAGTTTCTTCACGTTTAGCGATCTGGTGTTGGCACCAATCGCATTGTTCCCCGGCCAGCGGGGAGAGGGGCGCGATATCGCCGGTGATAGTTGCGTAATCGAGGAGGGTGAAAAGATATTGCCCGGCCGCGATGGCTCCCGCTACGGAATCTTCGGACATCTGGGCGGGTGGTGCGGGCACTGGAATCTGGACCGGCCAGGTGAGGGGAGAGGATGGGGGAACCGAGGGCGCGACAGAGCCAGAACTGATGGTAGACGAAGGTGAGTTCGCAGCGGGTGGGGCGGAGCTAGCGGCTGGCATTCCGGAAAAGTCACCGGGGGAGAGCCCAGGGGGAGGCGCGCCTGCCCCCGCCCCACAGCTGCTGAGAAGGAAACAGAGGCTGGCAAGAATTCCGGCACGGCGCCCGGTTATGAGTACGTTCATGGCGCCACGTTAACAGCCGCCTTGCACCCGCCCAGAGCCTATCCACAGGAGGACTCGTAGCGGCGTGTCATCCACAGCTTGTGCCGGCTCAGCTACGCGGTACCCGCCGCCGTCACCACAACCCGCGCTTCGAGCTCACGGCACGCTCCCGGCTCGAGTAGCATCGCACTGCCTTCGGCCCGATTGAAAGCATTGGGGAGTGCCTGGCACGGCTCTATGGCCACCGCGCGACCGGCATCGCGCGCCAGCCCGGAGCCAGCAAAAATATGGAAGTTCTTGGAAGACCAACTCCCCAGGCGTGCCCACAGGGCTACTTCGCGATCCCCGGTGTGTAGGCGCGCCACATTCCAGCTAGTCCCGGCGCCACCGTTTCCGTCCGCACTACCGTCCGCCCCTCCGCCAGCCCCGGCCGCACCCGCATCCGGCCCGGCGTCATCGGCAAGCTGCGCGTAGGCCCAATCCGTGGCAGGGTCGATGGGGGAGTCCGCGAGCGGCTCACACGGCGCGAAAGCGCCGGCGCCGTCGTACGGAATAAGCGTGGTATCGGTGGCGATACGCGCGCGGCAGTCTAGGCTCAGGCGTGCCTCCGCCAGCGGACCGGCGAGCCGGAAATACGGATGCCAGCCGAGAGCGACCGGGGCCGCTACCTCGCTGAGATTCTCGGCGCGCAGACGTACGTGCAAGGAACCGTCAGCACCAATGCTGTAAACAATGTTTACGGCAAGCTCGAAAGGGTAAACACTGTTCGCAGCCACGCGGGTAGCGAACTCAAGGGCACCGTTATCCGCGCGGATTACCTCGAATTCCCGGGTGGTGACCAGACCGTGCAGGCCCGGTTCCGTATCGGGAAGCGGCGCCGGCACATTGTGAACGCCGTTTACTGGAACCTCGACGTGGAGGCGAGCGCGCACGGCGGCGTCGTCACCACGATAGAGCGCGGCGGCGTAGCGCCCCGCGCGGATGCGATTGGACCACGGCACCAGCACGGCACTGCGGAAACCGTTGAGCTCACGCAGCTCAGCGGGGTCACGGTAGCCGTCGATGATCTCGGTATCGCCGAGGCGATAGCTGAGCAGGGTAGCGCCGCGAGTGGCCGCGCGCAGCGTAACGGTGCGGCCCGCGCACACGCGTTCAGTGGTGACGATCATGGTTCTTCTTTCTCGTAGTCCCGGATACGACGACGCCGCAGCTGCGGGTGCCTTCCTTAGCTTCCCACGTTCTCCAGGGTACGCGCCAAAGTCTGGTAGGCGGGCCAGGCCGGGTTTCCGGGGCGGGGAGTAAAACGGGCGGTGATGCGTGGAGCCCAGGCCGCTGCGGGGCAGTCGAGGCCCGCCACTCGAGCCGCTTGGTAGGCCGCGCCCTTAGCCACATATTCACCCGGCTCGGGTAGTGCGAGAGGAATCTCAAGTACGTCCGCGAGAATCTGCACGAGCACTCGCGATTGGGCACCCCCACCAATGAGCATGGCGTTATCGATAGTAATGCCCCCGGCCCGCAGTGCCTCGAGGGCACCGCGCATGAGGCAGGCCAGGCCTTCGTAGGCGGCGCGGGCCAGATTCGCACGGGTGAAATTCGCGGCTGTCAAACCGCCCAGGTGGGCGCGGGCGGAGGGAAGATTCGGGGTGCGCTCGCCCAGGAAATAGGGGATCAGGGTAATGCCACCCGCGC
The DNA here is from genome assembly GCF_059085665.1 of Actinotignum sp. usb-actsch-213. Classification (NCBI taxonomy): domain Bacteria; kingdom Bacillati; phylum Actinomycetota; class Actinomycetes; order Actinomycetales; family Actinomycetaceae; genus Actinotignum; species Actinotignum sp. usb-actsch-213. The sequence continues at coordinate 8,156 of NZ_JBHNSQ010000081.1, read as the reverse complement.
CTGGCGCGGCGGTTTCGGCCAGCTCACCGAGCTCCTCAAAAGAAACATCGAGAATGCTACGGAAATAGTCCTGAATGAGGGAGCCGTTGAGGGTGCAGGCGAGTGGCAGCCACTGCCCGTTTGCATCGGAAAAACCGGTGACACCCGAGCTGGCATCCTGAACCGGATGATCGGAGACCGTAGCGATCACCCCGGAGGTTCCGATGGAGAGTGACGCTTGCCCTCCGCGCAGGCCCAAACCGAGCGCGGCACCCGCATTATCCCCGGCGCCCGGGCCAATAGGAATCGCGCGGGCAGCACTCCCGCTGCTCAGCCATGGCGCACCAAGAGTACCCACCCTCTCGAAAGGCCCGGCGATGCGCGGCAGGATAATCGCGCGCGCGGCGGATTCCGGAATTCGCAAAGCCGCGGCGAGGATATCGTAGCGGTACTTGTCGGTGGTGCAATCCACGTACCCGGTACCGGAGGCATCCGAGCGGTCAGTGGCAAGATCGCGCAGATCGGTGGAGCCGGAAAGCTTCCAGGTTAGCCAATCGTGAGGCAGGCAGATTGCCCGAATTCGCGCGGCATTCTCCGGCTCGGCATCGGCGAGGTAACGCAGCTTTGTGACGGTGAGGGAGGCAACCGGGACGGAGCCTGTTGCCCGCGCCCAAAACTCCCGCCCAAATTCTTCCGTGAGTGCTTCGGCTGCGGGTGCGGATTTGGTGTCGTTCCACAATAGCGCGGGGCGAATAATTTCCCCGCGCTCGTCCAGGGCTACCAGGCCGTGCTGCTGGCCACCCACGGCGATGCCGGAAATATCGTTGAGCCCGCCGGCCTCGGCGATCGCGCTGCGCAGCGCGTCAAGCCAGGAATGCGGATCAACTTCGGTTCCGTTCGGGTGGGGGGCCTTGCCCTGCCGTACAATCTGCGCGGTTTCGGTATCGATAATGAGGACTTTGGTGGATTGGGTGGAGCTATCGACTCCGGCGACGAGTGGCATATTCTCTCCTAGTAGTGAGCGGCGTGACAGCGGTGTCGCGCCCCGGGCTGGCACGGAGGAAAGGGGTGAGATAGCGCCGGATAATTCGCCCGGCGTGCACCACTCCGTGTATTTGTTCTTAAGTAAAACTAATGCGGGGGTGGGGGAGTGTCAAGGGTTTCTGTTATGCTCCGGCCCGCATTCGGTGGTGTGGCTCTGCCCCGCGCCTGCACGGGCCCCGCAATCATCGGCGCGGCTCCACTATGATAAATGAGATGCACGAGGGGCGAGTGTGTAAAGGTTGAGCAGGCAGAGAGGTTGGGGGCGTGACCAAAACTGGGAAAACACCGCAGAGTTTGAGGGTGGAAAACACCAAAACGGTGCTGGCGTCCGTTTTGGATAGTCCGGAACCGCCCTCGCGCGCCCAGCTCGCCACCCGTACCGGTCTCACCCGGGCTACCGTGTCCCGCCTTGTCGATTACCTCTTGGAGGTCAATCTCATTGAGGAGCTGCCCCCGGTGCGCCCGCACGTGGGTCGGCCCGCTAATCCCCTGATCGCGAAGGGGCGGACCATGGTGATGATCGGCATGGAAGTGAACCTCGCCTACCTTTCTGTCGTGGTCATGGACCTGGCCGGCAATATCCTTTTTACCGCGGTGGATCAGCGCGATTCCCGCCAGGCCTCCCCGCAGCTCATCTGTGAGATGCTTGGTGAGATGCTGGGGCGCTGGTCCCGACCGCGCAGCACCACCGTTCTGGGGGCGGGGTTGTGTGTTCCCGGCTTGGTGGATCGCAGCCGCGGCGTCGTGGTGACCGCCCCGAATCTCGGCTGGGCTGATGTTGATATAGCGGGTCAGCTGAGTACTACAATCGGGGCTCTCGGCCGGGTGATCGTTGTCAACGAAGCGGATGCTGCCGCGTACGGGGTGCTCTACCAGCGTCCCGGGGCTCTCTCGGCCACCCGCGATTTTATTTATGTTTCCGGCGAGGTGGGTATCGGCGCCGCCGTCGTTGCCGGGGGATCGGTATTTGAAGGAACGCACGGCTGGGCCGGGGAATTTGGCCACATGTGCGTGGAACGCTCCGGGCCGCGCTGCGGTTGCGGATCTAATGGGTGCTTGGAGCAGTACGTGGGTCAAGATGCGCTTTTGCGGAACGCCGGATTGCCGCGAGAAGCGGGCGTGGGTGAACTCATAGAAAGGTTCGACGCCGGGGATGCTGGTGTGAGAGATGCTGTTGATCTGGCCGCTGTATCCCTCGGATCGGCTCTCGCGAATGCGCTCAACCTCCTTGATCTCGATACGGTGGTCTTCGGGGGCAACTTCGCCCTTCTCTACCCGCGCCTGGAGATGATTCTGCGCTCCGAACTTAAATACCGGGTGCTGGCATCGCGCTGGAAGGATATCGAATTGCTTGTTGATGAACGCGGGAATACCGCCGCGGCCATTGGGATCTGTCTCCAGCATTTTGAGATTTTCCTCAGTGATCCCAACTCCTGGTTGGAACAGGTTCTCTCCTAAAGAGTCCGCGTTTGCCCGGGCCGCGCTCGCCTCACTATCCCGTCCGCGGTAGTGTGCACCCACTTTGTTTGTGCATAAAACTAATCGGGAGCCAAGGTGTGCTACGAAATTTTCCGGGTGAGATTTACCTTATAGCTATTGACACCGTATGCTCCCTGAATTAGTTTTGGAAGTGAACAAAGTAGTTGTTCATCAGCATAAAGGAGTGCATACGATGAGAAAGCCTACAAAAGAAGATAAGTTCTCCTTCGGTCTGTGGACCGTGGGGTGGACCGGAACCGATCCCTTCGGCGGGGATTCCCGCCCGGCCCTAGATCCGTGGGTCTACACGGAAAAGCTTGCCGAGCTGGGTGCCTGGGGCATTACTTTCCACGACAATGACGTTTTCGCTTTTGACGCCAGCGATGCTGAGCGTGCCGAGCGGGTGGGCAAAGTCAAGGAAGCAGCCGATGCCAACGGCTTGACCATCGAAATGGTCACCACAAACACCTTCTCCCATCCCATCTTCAAGGACGGTGGCTTCACCAATAACGACCGCTCGATCCGGCGCTTCGGCCTCCAGAAAATTCTGCGCAATGTGGATCTAGCCGCAGAAGTTGGCGCCACCACCTTCGTGATGTGGGGCGGGCGCGAAGGAACCGAATACGATTCCTCCAAGGATCTCAATGCCGCTTTCGAACGCTATAAGGAAGGCTTGGATACGGTAGCCGGCTACATCAAGGAGAAGGGCTACGATCTCAAGATCGGTCTGGAACCTAAGCCGAACGAACCGCGCGGTGATATCTTCCTGCCCACCATCGGTCACGCTCTGGGCATTATTGCCGAACTAGATAATGGAGATATCGTGGGCCTCAACCCGGAAACCGGGCACGAGCAGATGGCCGGTCTTAATTACACCCACGGGCTAGCCCAGGCCCTCAACGCCGGCAAGCTCTTCCATATCGACCTCAACGGCCAGGCTGGTCCGCGCTACGACCAGGACAAGTGCTTCGGCCACGGTGATCTCGCCTCTGCTTTCTTCACGGTGGATTTGCTGGTCAACGGCTTTTCCAACGGCGGTCCGCGCTACGAAGGCCCCATCCACTTCGATTACAAGCCCTCGCGCACCGAAGGCATGGAAGGTGTGTGGGAATCCGCGGCCGCGAATATGGAAATGTACCTCATGCTCGCGGAGAAGGCGAAGGCCTTCCGCGCCGACCCGCGCACCCAGGAAATCATGGAAGCTGCCTCGATTCCCGAACTGGCCGAACCGACCGTGGCGGAAGGTGAGAGCCTGGACGATGTGCGGGCGGAGAAGTTCGACGTCGCCGCGCTGGCCGTGCGCGAATACCACTACGTTGAGCTCTACCAGCAGGCCATGCGCCACCTTATTGGCTAAGAACCGCGGGGAGTAGGCCTGCGCTATCCCGGCCTACCTCCTGGCTATCACTGTGCCCCGGTTGGTGGGGGTGAGATGCAGCCGCACCTCGCCCCCACCGCACGCCGGGCTCACCGCGCAGATTGACCACGCTACCCCGGCGTGCCATGCCCTGCCGGGCTCGCACGCCGCCCGCGCCTGAATCCACCGCGGACATATATACAGGCGCGCCGCATTGACGATAGCGCGAGCTGCGCCGTCGTTCCCCACTACTTCTCACACAGAGCAAGGAGGCTCCGGTGAAGATTTCCCTGAAGAAAATAGCTGCGATGATCACGGGGATGTTCCTCGTGCTTGCCACCGCAGCCGGGTGCTCCGCCACGCGAAGCGATGAGTACTACGGTCGCAGTGGTGGTGGCACCATCGGCATTTCCATGCCCTCCAAGTCCCTGGAACGCTGGTCGCGTGACGGTGACTACCTCCAGAAGCAATTGCAGGATATGGGATACAAAACCTCGATGCAGTACGCCGATAACAAGGTGGAACAGCAGATCTCCCAGATCCAAAATATGATTAACGAAGGCCCCGCGGTCATTATTGTGGCTTCGATTGACGGTTCGGCCCTCGCTCCGGTGCTTGCCCAGGCAAAGCAGGCCGGTATTAAGGTCATCGCGTATGACCGCCTCATCCGTGATACCGATGCGGTTTCCTACTACGTGACTTTCGATAATTACCGCGTGGGGCAGATGCAGGGCGAATATATCGTCAAGGAACTCGGGTTGGACCAGGGCAAAGGCCCCTTCAATTTCGAGCCCTTCTCCGGTTCCCCGGACGATAATAACGCGCGTTACTTCTTCGAAGGCGCCTGGGACCAGCTCAAGCCCTACCTTGATAAGGGACAGCTCAAGGTACCCTCGGGTAAAGCACCCGCGAATGTAGCCGATTGGCAGTCCATCGGTATCCAGGCGTGGATGGCACCCACCGCACAGGCCGAAATGGAAACGCGCCTTAACTCCTTCTACCGTGGCGGCACGCGGGTGGATGCGGTGCTCGCCCCCAATGATGCACTGGCGCTGGGTATCACCCAGGCCCTCGACGCGGATGGTTATACGCAGGACACCTGGCCGGTCCTTACCGGGCAGGACGCGGACCAGGCCAATGTCACCAATATCGTCAAGGGCCGCCAGTCCATGACGGTGTGGAAGGATACCCGCAAGCTCGCCGACCAGGCAGCCCTCATGGTGGATCAGATCGTCAAGGGTGAAGAGGTGACAGTTAATGACACCGAAACCTATGAGAACGGCATGATGGTTGTTCCCACCTACCTGCTCGAACCGGTGGTAATTAACGCGGAGAACGCCCGTGAGAAACTGGTGGATTCCGGATACTACTCGGCTGCCGAGATCGGCCTCGAGTAGGAGGACGCCATGTATTCAGACGAGAATATTTTGGAGATGCGCGGGATCGTCAAGGATTTTTCCGGCGTGCGCGCTCTCGACGACGTGACACTCAACGTGAAACGCGGGGAAATCCACGCGATTTGCGGGGAGAACGGCGCGGGGAAATCCACCCTCATGAAGGTACTCTCCGGTGTGTGGCCGCACGGCACCTACGAGGGGGAAATTATTTACGATCACGAGCCGGTCAAGTTCTCCACCATTAAGGATTCGGAGCGTTCCGGAATCGTGATTATCCACCAGGAGCTGGCGCTATCGCCCTTCCTCTCGGTGGCGGAAAATATTTTCCTCGGTTCCGAAATTACCCGTTTCGGGGCCATTGACTGGAATAAGACGAATGATCGCGCCGCGATCCTGCTGGCCAAAGTGGGCCTCGACGTCGACCCCACTACCGAAGTGGTGGACCTGGGCGTAGGTAAACAGCAGCTGGTCGAAATCGCTAAAGCGCTGTCGAAGAACGTCAAGCTGCTCATCCTTGACGAGCCCACCGCGGCTCTCAATGATGACGATTCCGAACACCTGCTCAACCTCATGCGCCAGCTCCAAGCGCAGGGCGTTTCCCAGATCATCATTTCCCATAAGCTCAACGAGATCGCGGACATTGCCGATAACGTCACGATTATTCGCGACGGGCACGCGGTGGGCACCTGGCCCATGAAGGGCGAGGGCGCTATTAGCGAAGCGGATATTATTCGTCATATGGTGGGCCGCGAGCTGACCAACCGCTATCCGGAGCACACCCCGAACGTGGGGGAGATGCTTCTGGAAGTGGAGGACTGGACCGCCTACCACCCTCTCGACACCGGGCGGAAAGTGGTGGACGGCGCCGCGATTAACGTGCGGGCCGGGGAGATTGTGGGCATTGCCGGGCTCATGGGAGCCGGGCGCACCGAACTAGCTATGAGCCTCTTCGGGCATTCCTACGGAACCAAGATCTCCGGTACGGTGCGCATGCACGGCCAGAAGGTCGACACCTCCACCGTGGGCAAGGCGATCAAGGCGGGCATCGCCTACGTTCCCGAAGACCGCAAGAGCTTAGGGCTCAACCTCATCCAGGATGTGCAGCTCAATGTCACCTCCGCTGCGCTGCGCAAACTCGTGCGGGGCGGCGTGATCGATGAGCATGAAGAGAGCCGGGTGGTGGATGGCTACCGAAAATCGATGCGGATTAAAACCTCCTCGAACCGGGCGCTGGTCTCCTCACTTTCGGGTGGAAACCAGCAAAAGGTGGTGCTCTCCAAGTGGATGTACACCGATCCGGAGCTCCTCATTTTGGACGAACCGACGCGCGGTATCGACGTCGGTGCGAAATACGAAATCTACCAAATCATTAACGAACTAGCGGACCAGGGCAAGGGTGTTCTGGTGATTTCCTCCGAGCTTCCCGAATTGCTGGGAATCTGCGACCGCATTTACACACTCAACGCCGGAAAAGTCACGGGCTGCTTCGCGCGCGAAGACGCGAGCCAGGAAAAGCTCATGAGCTACATGGCCGGTGATCGTATGGAAGGACAGGCAGCATGAGCGAGAAACCTGAGGTAACCACGGGCGCGGCCGGTGCAAGTGGCACGCGGGCCGCCGGCACCGAAACTGCCGCCAGCACCGAAAGCACCGCGGCACGCGCTGTTCCCGCGGTACGCGCCCCCAAGAAATCCGAGGACCCGGCCACCGCGCATCGCGGCAGCATGAAACTGGGTGGCATTAACCTGCGCCAGTACGGAATTTTGCTGGCCCTCGTCATTATTATTCTGCTTTTCCAGGTCCTCACGAAGGGCCTGCTCCTCGCCCCGAATAACGTAGCTTCTCTGATCCAGCAGAACGCCTACGTGCTTATTTTGACTATCGGCATGACGATCGTCATTATTGCCCGGCATATCGACCTCTCGGTCGGCTCGGTGGTGGCTTTCGTGGGCGGCGTTGTGGCACTCATGATGGATTCCATGGGTTGGTCCTGGCCGGTCGCGGTGGTGGCCGGACTCATCATCGGCGCGCTTATCGGCTGCTGGCAGGGCTTCTGGGTCGCATACGTGGGTATTCCCGCCTTCATCGTGACGCTGGGCGGCATGCTTATTTTCCGCGGCCTGGCCATTGTGCTAGTGGAACGTACTATTTCCGGCCTGCCCGGTGGCTTCGTTTCCATTGCTAACGGATCGCTCCCCAATTGGCTCGGTTTCTTCACCCCGTCCTTCCTCCGCGATTGCGACGTGCTCACCCTCCTCATCGGCCTGCTGGCCGTGGCGGGCATGCTGGTCAGCGCGCTGCGCAAGCGCCGGGCCCGGGCCCGCGGCGGAGCGCTACTCGAATCCGCGGCGAGCTTCTGGATCCGCAACGTCATCCTCGCGGTCGGCATTATGGCGGTGGCTTACGTGCTCTCGCTATCGGCCGGCGGCACCCCGATTGTGCTCGTCATTATCGGTGTACTCGTCATGATCTACGCCTTCGTCATGAACCGCACCGTTTTCGGCCGGCACGTCTACGCCGTGGGCGGCAACTTGGAAGCCGCGAAGCTCTCCGGTGTCAACACTAAGCGGGTGGACTTCCTCGTCTTCGTCAATATGGGCGTGCTTTCCGCGCTCGCGGGCATTGTGACGACGTCGCGCGCGGGTGCGGCCGTGGCAACGGCCGGAAACGGCTACGAACTGGATGCTATCGCCGCGGCCTTCATCGGTGGGGTAGCGGTAACCGGTGGGCGCGGGCGGCTCTCCGGAGCTATTATCGGTGCCTTTATTATGGGCGTGCTCAATATGGGCCTGTCGATCCTCAACGTCGATTCCGCCTGGCAGCAGTCCATTAAGGGCCTCGTGGTTATTCTTGCCGTCGCTTTCGATATGGTTGCTAATCGCAAGAAATAATCTCCGGAA
>NZ_JBHNSQ010000080.1:0-48890 GCF_059085665.1 Actinotignum sp. usb-actsch-213 | reverse complement strand
CGCCTCGACCATGGAAAACACGCGCACACGGAGCACTTACTCACCCCGAGTTACCCCGGGTGAGTCTGGTTGGTTAGGCGCGCTTGCGGCGCACGAGCCACACACCACCAACAACCAGACCCGCGGCTGCGAGAGCAGCCAGGGTGATACTGGCGCCAGTGCGGATCAGCGAGGGAGGAGCCGGCGGCGTCGGAGGTGTCGGAGGTGTCGGAGGCGTATCTACGCTCACCGTCTGAGCGGAATCCTTCAGATCGTGATGGACCGAGATGGTCTTGCCGTCTTGGGTCACGGTTTCGAAGACCACGACTTTCTTGCCCGCGAGCTTGCTCGCATCGAAAGTGATGTCAATCGAGGCGCAGTCGTTCGCGGCCGCTGGAATAAACTTCGAGGTAACCGTCACCGGCTTGCCGTCCTTGTCGAGCAACGCATCGCCGTTATCCAACATCAACGCGGTCGTAATTTCATACTCGGTACCCGGCACCAACGTGCCGGAAACATCGCACACCTTGTCCGTAATCACGGCGTTAGGCACCGGCGCGATCACCTTGTCACCATCGCTCTTGTCGGTCGCGGTGGTTGCCAGCTTCGAGAACGTCACCGTCTGATTGAGATCGTTGATGTCGGCGTGGACAGCGATTTCACGACCATCCTGCGTCAGCTTCTCAAACGCAACCGTCTGCTTACCCGCAAACAGGCTTCCGTCCACTGTGAATACGACAGTGGCGGTGCCGTTCGGTGTCTCCGGCACAAACACAGCCGTGGAAACAATCTTGGTGCCGTTTCCGTCTTCGAGCGGCTTACCGGTTGCCTTATCCATCAGAGTTCCCTCAAGCACGTATTCCTTACCAGGCTTGAGATTCTGGTAAGAGACCGTATCGACAAGCTCCACCTTGTCGGTATTCGGCGCCACGTGCGTGTTCTCATGCGTCAAAGTGGTGTGAATCGACGGCTCAGGGGTGATGGTGAATTGCTCCGTCACGTCCTCGACGCTCGTCGTGAGTGGCTGGACGCGGTCATCACCAGCAAACGACGAAACGAAAACATAGGTGCCCGGCAGATTTTTACCATTAGCGTCTTGCTTCACCAACCAGGAAATTTCACCCACGCTGGGGTAGAAGCCGTTGCGGGCGGGAATTGTGACCGTTTCGCCGATCTTTTCTGCCCTATCGCGGTTGGCCTCGGTAACGGCAAGGCCGTGGGGGAAGAACAACACCTCATGCGAAATGGTCGCGGTGTCGGCCTTGAAACCCATCCCACCCGCGAAATCCGGATGATTAGCAGGGAGTCCCGTCACCCACACATCATCGACCAAATAGGTACCCGACTTGGTGTCGCGGATAGACAAGGTGGAGTCGATCTGTGCGGGGTAACGCACCGACGTGGTCTCGTCCGGCAGGCCAAACTGGTCGGCCCACCCTGGCTTAATCCACTTCGCGGAATCCGCGGGCTGGTCTTCAGCCTTGACTTCCCAAACCCAGGTGACAAACCCGGCCTTTACTGTGGGCTGCGAGAGCGTGGCCTTGATCTGGCCCGGCCCATTAGCTACGACCGTGACAGATTCAATCAGCTCCGCACTGGCCGGCACAGAGTCCGTGGTGGTCGGGAGTTCGGTCGGGGAAACATAATATGCGCTCGCCCGGTAGGTCACCGGCACGAAGGTGCCTTCATCAAACGACGCGCCAGGCGCAACGATGCGTGTCCATTCACCATCCCGATAAGCCGGGTCGGCCTTAGCCTCGAACGTATCGGACAACATTGTGCCCTTGTCGATTACTTTCGCGTCAGCCACGTTCGAGGTGCCGAGGGGGCGGAAGTCGAAATTCTCTGATGTCGTTTCTGCTTCCAGTCCGTAAGAATCCGCCCAGTTCTGGTGAATATACTGGCTGTTCGCGCCTTGCTTGGCTTTATCGACCGACCAAACCCAGCTCACGTAACCACGCTTGGGTGTGGTTAGCTTCGCTTCCAGCTTCTGGCCCTCACCCGTGGCTGTAACGTCCACGCTGCCGAGGACTTCGGCACCTGCTGGGATGGTGGTGCTGGTGGTGGGCTTTTCACGGCCCGCCCAATACGCGGTCGCGGTATAAACCACAGGAACCGGCTGGTTGTTTACCTGCGTCCACTGCCCATCACCATAGGACTTATCAACCGATGTGGTGAGAGTGTCCGAAATGGTGCCGTCAAGGTTGATCTCCTGGCTGGCGGCTTGGCTGGTGCCGGTGGGTTGGAAGTCAAAAATCACACGCCACGACGGCCCAGGCCCTGTGATGGTCTCAGGATCGTTCGCCGGTCGGTTGCCGTACGTGATCATGTCCTGGATGGAGCCATCTGAGCCGTACTTTGTGAGAGTCGTGCGGAACTTGGTTTTGTAAGCGTAATCCGCTTGAACAACGCCATTACCGCTGGCTTTCCATTCGAGAGTGATAGGGCGATCTTGTGTAACGCCCTCCCATACCGTGCTGCCGCTCTCCTTGAAAACGGCAGGCCCTGTGAGCGTGATTTTTACGGGGATATTGGGAACCCAAAAATCAGCGTTATCAGGATGAATACCGATGTTGAATAGCTTTCCCTCGCGTTGGCTCTCACCCTCTACGCGGCCGGCTTCGTAGCCGACGGCGGCACTGTTACGGGCCTCGGCAACGTATTGAATGGCTCGTGCCCACACGTCCGGCTGTTGGGTTTGCGTTGCCCCGGCGATTTCATGAGCCACCGAGGCGGTGTTCTCGAAGTTCGCGTGCATGAGCAAACCCAACGCCGCGAGATTTTCGTTATCTGTGGTGTTGCCCTGGTACTTGTTCAAAAGCCAAGCGGCCTGCGGTGTCGTGAGCGCCAGCTCGGGCACGTGCTGCGCGGAATCCGTCAAGGTCGCAATTGAAGTCAAATCATTCGGCCCCGGGTCGGCCTTCTTCCCATCAATACACCACTGAGGCGAAGCATCAATCCCTACCCCGCCAATCTGCGGAGTCTGGTTAATATGCGGCCCAAGCCGCAAAGCACCCGAGGCATTGATACCGATGAGGTCAATGCCGCGCCCAACCGTGGAATCGTAAGCCGCCATGGCACTCCCGCCAAGCAAGCTTGAAATTATCAGAGTAAATACCGCAAGGAGCGCGGCAAGCGTCCGGCCTCCTGGCCGGGCATGTGTGGTCGCTGCCATAATGGTAACGAGTCCTTTCTATATCGAAATGTTTAAGGTCATTGCGAAAAACTGGAGGGATTCACCGGCTCGGTGCTTGTTGGCGCAAGCACCGAGCCACCTTTTGGTTTTAGGGGCATTCGTAAGTCCAGCTATTGCCATTGGAATCCGTACCCGCGCAGAAATTACCTCCGGTCGAGGTGTCTACCCATCCGTCATTGTCAGCAGGGGCAGGCTCGGGAGCTGCGGGAGCAGGTGCTGGCGCCACCGGAGCCGGCGCAGGAGCTGCCTCATAACCAGAATCCGAGTTGTCGCTCCCCCACGAAGACGACACCGACGACGAAGACGCTGACGAGCCAGCCGAAGAAGCGGCCTGTTCGGGCTGGACTGCCTGGTCAGGCAACGCAACCGTCCCGATAGCGGCGCGAGTCTTATTCATCGCATCCTCCAAGTCATGAATCTGGAAACCCAAAGCCGCAACACGCTCTTGAACCTCACGCCACCGCATCTCACCGTGCTTATCTCGCACCCGAGCGCATTCTTCCTCTAGGCCGGCTGCTTTCTGGTTCATCGAGGTGATAATCCCACCATCAGCAACCTTGCCAGTCGCCTCACCAGCGAGCTGACGCGCTTCGCCCAAGACCTTCTCACACCGCTTCAAGACCGAGGTACCGTCCTCGCCCTTACCAGTCACATACCGAGTGACCTTCTTAGAGAAAGCCTCATCGAGTTCGGCCATCTTGGTTTCGAGTTCGCTACCCCACCCGCGCAACACGCTCACACGCTCGGAAATAGCGGTCGCAGCCGCGCGTGCCTCCTTAGCACCAAGAGTCTCGGCCTTGCGAGCATCTATAGGCTTGGCCAGTTCGCCCTCAATCGAGGCACGCAACTCAAGCGCCCTAAAACAGCTCTCGGGATTACCCCCGTCGTTAGAGCACTGGACAGGCTGGAAATCAACCGTCTTGATCTGTTCCTCCAGGGAGGTCTTCACTTCCGCATACTCCGCCGCCGCTCGCGTGTAGTCAGCACGGGCATCCTTAGTGGCCGATACCCCACGCAAATACAGCGCGATACCGACGATGAGCGCGATAGCGATAATTCCTATACCGGCAAGCACATACGCCTTCCGGTTCTTGATTCGGGTGATGTCCATGGTCTGGTTCTTCCTCGTAGTTTGCTTCTTCTCTTGTCTCTAATGGTGCCTTACCGTTACGACACTTTAAACACTCCGAAGCGTGTTTATGCGTTCGCGTATCGCGCGGAGGTTTTCCTGCCCGCCAACCTGGGAACCCACGCCACTCTTAGTGTCTGGTGGCTGGCGGGCAGGAAGACTAAACACCGCCAGCGAGGCCGCGCCCGGCTTTTCTTCTGGAGCCGGCGCTACCGGCGCGGGCGCTGGTGGTTGTTTGGTGCCGCGTGGCTGTTTAGACGCAATATGCCGGATCCGATAAATCACCAGACCCACTGGATTCTTCGCGTCCGCCGGGAATGGGTTGTTATTCAAAGCGTTGTAGATTGCGTGTTTCGTCCAGCCGTGATCGAGTGCTTCCTCGAGATACCCGGTGGCACGCTCACGACCCACCCCTTTCAGCAGATTCGCTAGCGGTGCGGGTACACACTCATCCACCACATCAACACCCGCAGGGACTTCGCGGCGTTCCCGACGCTCACGCACCATCCCCTGGCCCGTGCCGGTTGTGCTTGCGGTATCTGCCGACGCGGCTGCTGTGGCTTGCGTTGGAGAGGTTGTCATGGGAGTATCCGAGATCACCACCCGACCATCCGCGCCCCAGAACCGATAACCCGCGGCTTCCAGCTCCGAGAGGGCTTTACGGGTGCGGGCCTCACTCAAACCACGCCCCGCCAGTGCCCGATAACCCGCCGAAGCATTCTCACCCAGCCCCAGGCAGTAAACCGCCAACGCTAGAGCATCAAACGAGAGCCGCTCATCTTCCAGCAGTGCCTTGGGCACGCCGACGACACTGCGTTCAACGTGTGTGTCCATAACAACCTCCCTCCAAAAACCTCAAAAACCTAGTGTGTGGCTACCGCTACCGTTTGGGGTAGTTCGGCCAAGATCATTTGCCGCCACGCCCGAGAAAGCCGCGGGTCATCCCGAATCCGAGCCTCAAACACCCGAGCCTCACCCGGCGCAACCCTTTGCGCCTCGGTGAGCAGGCCGGTGAGTTCGTCCATCGAATACCCCCGCGCCGCCCGCTGGTTGGTTACTGGCGGGGAGGCAGCGATCTGGCGAATCCGATACGCCACCAAACCCCCAACATTCCGGACATCGCCCGGAATCGGGGAGCTATTCAAGAGCCGGTAAACCTGGCTTGCAGTCCAGCCCGCATCTAACGCGGCCCGCAAATCACGGGCCACCACTTGCAAGCGTGAAGGAGCAATAAACCCGGCCAGGCGCTCGGGAACACAAGACGCCACCACAACCGCATCCCCCGCCGCATCCACGCCCGGCCCCTGTGGCGTCGTCGAGTCCGGCCCGGCAGGTGCTGGCGTGTGGGTAGCCACGACAGTGGCACCCACCACGCCTTGCTGGCTTGGGTCACCATCCACACCAACCACACCCAAACGAGAATCATCTGCTGGCGTTTCAGGCCGGGCTGGTTGGTTGGATTTAATCCCTTCTGAACGTAGTGAAGAAGGGTATTGGTTTAAGGGGTACCGCTCACCGACGGACGATAACCGGTACCCCGGAGAACAATCACCTGTGGATAACCCGGTGTCGCCAACAGACACCCCCACGGTAGCGTTTTGGTTTTGGCGGTTTTCCGCCACTTCACTCCGAGGTACCGGAACCGGTACCCCGGCCACACCACCTATGGATAACCCAGGCATGTCGCTATGTGTATTCTCGTCACTGGAGGCTTCGTCCGTGCCGTCGGCGATGGTGATCGGATGACCGTCCACGTCCAGCTGGACGACTTCCTCACCATCGGGCCGCGGGGATACACACGCCACCACATCGCCGCGCACACTCTCCGGAACTTCAAGAAAAGCTTCCTCAAGACTGATCGGCTCACTAGAAAGCACCGTGACCGTCGCGAATGTTCCACGCCCACCAGCAACACGGAACCGATACCGCAAACCGGCAACCTCGAGTTCTTTGAGCGCGGTAGATACCGCACGCCGGCCGAGTCCGAAATGCCCGCTCATCGAGTCCCGAGTCTTCGGAGCGTGGGGTGGCATCGAGAGCATATAGACGAACAAGCCGAGCGTCGGGGCAGACAAGCGCACGCCCCACACGACATCATTCGTCATCCAGGTGCCGCCGCGGTTTTTCCGGGTAACGAAGAGATCACTACTCACGGGTGTTCACCTCCCCCGCTGTTCGTGTTGAAGAATAGGGCTGGCTGGCCCTCTAGGAGTACCGAAGGCCAGCCAAGCCCGCGCGCCAATGGGAAGCGCGCCCCCAACCAACCCACGCATAATAGAAGAAGCAAACCAACTATCAGCGTCGATGGAAGGGAAGAACATAGAACTACTGGCGGTTACCATGGGATTATCTCCAGCCACTCGCTGAGATTTTCCGCAGCGATCTGCGAGGACGCGGGCGGGAAAACCGTCTCTCGGGTAAGGATGCCCGGCGACGTGAAAGCCGCGACCTTCAAGCATTCCCCACCAAGCCACGTACCAATGCAGGTGTCCGTGCGGTTCGCGACTATAAGCCCCACAAGCGGGTCAATCTGGGAGTGGGAAACATACACATCCTCACCCTCGCTAGCGTTGGGGCCAAACGCCGGAGTCGTGCGGTAAGCCAGGCCGCACACCAGCCACGGCAAACACCAACCCCACAGCTCCTCCGGGAGTGCGTTCAGGTTGTAGCCCAGGCGAATCTCGCCGCCCTCCACGCACACCTTAAAATGCTCAAGCACCCGACACGCTTTATCGAAGTGTTCTTCGGGTACGCAGTCCACATCGAAAGCTACATACACCCACGGGTCACACACCCGCATGCCCAGTTCTGGCGAATACACGCCCTCATCGCCGATATTCAAATTCCAGCACTGAATAACAACCGACTGCCCCAACTCCAACGTCGTGTCCATGAGGTGCCTACCCGAAAATTTCCAACTGGCCCGGCAGAGCCGCGCCTGACACCTCGCCGGCATTATCCGGCGAAGCATCCTCCGCAACCGGCGCAAGAATACGATCAACCTCCGACTTAGGGATGCGCCATTGGCCGGACGGAAGTCTTACGGCGCGGATATCGTTCTCGGAGCACCAGCGTGTGACAGTAGTACGGCTTACACCCATAAGAGAAGCAACTTCTCTCGTCGTCAAAATCCGTTTAGGCACCATACCCCCTAGTTGCGCTACGCTCATCTGGTTGCAAGCCTATATGGTGCGGCCAGATGCGTCAAGACGTGCCAGTTGCGCGTGATGCGACTGGATGGTACGCTATAGGCATGTCAATCGCCGCTGAAGAACTAAATCTCACGAGCGACGAGGCCGTTGGCATTAATGTCATTCTCTGGCTTCGCCGTCGCGGAAAACAACAAATGGAGCTAGCGAACTGGCTCGGGCTCAATAAGGCAAGTGTTTCGCGGAAAACTTTGGGTAAAACTCCATGGTCAGTGCAAGACCTTGTTTCTACCGCAGCTTTTCTGGATGTGCCTATCTCCGCACTTCTTCCCGACTCCGTTGTAGAGGAAGAGCAAAAGAAAAAGGCCCGCACATCCGAAGATGCACAGGCCGTTCAGAGCCACCTGAGAGAATCGAACTCTCGACCTATTCATTACGAGTGAATCGCTCTGCCGACTGAGCTAAGGTGGCACGCTACCCGCAGCTAGCCGCGTATGCGGCCAGTTCACAAGGCAACAGATGCATACTACCCGGCCGGTGCGCGGGCACGCAAACCCCGGAGCCGTGAGCTAGCGAACGTTGCGGGCGGGGCAAGGCGACCGGGCGGCAGGCGCGGCGTCGTCGTAAAAAGAAAGGAAAGAAAAGTGTTGCTCCCCGGGGCGAGAGTCACATGAACTCGCCTCGGGGAGCAACATGGGGATTACAACATCCCCAGATGAGCACACCGACCACCACAACCGGCGGCTCAGGCCTATAAAGTTTTTGACAATCAGCCCTGCTTGAAAGCCCATTCAAGAATGGCCGCGTCAGCACATACAAGCATAACGCCCCGGCGCTAAGGGAGCAAAGAATTGCGTTCCCTATTTATGTGTACAACTTCACTACGGGACCGTAACTTCGTGAAATTTGCAGCAATTCCATGCCGACCTGGGACGATAGGCCGATATTAAGCACACGCCCCGGCCCGCTCAGCCCGGCGTTCACCGCACCTCGCCCACCTCGGCCGCTCGCCACGAAGCGCCCGCTCACCACGCTAACGCGCCGGGCAATTAAGGTTCTCCGGGACGGCTCCGGTGAGGTAAAACTGGCGAATCGGATCATCGATGCACCGGCCCGCGGTCCCGAAAGCGGTATGCCCATCACCTTCCCAGGTCACCAGCACGCCAGATTCTAAATCCTCAGCGAGGGACTTCGCCCAAGCCTGCGGGGTAGCCGGGTCGTACTTGGTGCCGATCACGATGATGGGCGCCGCGCCGGCCGCGCGGAAGGGCCCCGGATTCTCCTTCGCCTGGGTGGGCCACACCTGGCACAGATCCGAACCCGCGTAAGCATCCCCGAGCAGCGGGCCACCCTTGGTAGCCCGCGAGGCTTCCTCCAGTTCCGCATCCGTGGCGGGCCGGTAATCCGCACAATTAATAGCCCAATTCGCTTCCGTGGAATTATCCAGGAAATGCCCGTCGCTCGGATCGCGGCTCTGCCCGGTCAGGGCGATGAGCTGGAGAACCGTCCCCTTATTTTGCTTATCGACCTCCGAAATCCCCTCCATGAGCACCGGCCACAGCATCTTGCTGTAGAACGGAATAGTGAAAGCCGATAGCGCCTGCGCGCCGGTAAGCGGCATATTCGGATTCCCGGTGGCGATGGGGGTGGCGGTGGCGGCGTCGATAATACCGCGCATATGCGCGATGCCCTCATCCACGTTCCCCTTCAACGGGCAGCGCGAACCCTGTTCCTGCTGGCACCATTCCACGAAACGGCGCGCGGATTCTTCGAAACCACGCGTTTGATCGGTGGCGAGACGGGCCGTGCCCAGGGTGGTGTCGACGGCGCCGTCGAGCACCATACGCCCCACGTGAGCAGGGAAAAGATCCGCGTACTGCGCGCCCAGGAACGTGCCGTACGAATAGCCCAGGTAGTTGAGCGAGCGATCCCCCACCAGGTGACGCAGCACATCGAGATCCTGCGCCGCCGAACGGGTATCAACGTACTTGAGATACTCGCCGTTTTTCTCCTTGCAGCGTTCGGCCACCCGCCGCGCATCCGCGGCCTCCTTCGCGCCCGCCTCCGGATCGGAATCCGGGTAGGTGGTATCTACGAGCTGCTGCAATTCCGCATCCGTGAAACAGGTTATCGGGGTGGATTCGCCCACCCCGCGCGGGTCAAAACCAATGACATTATATTTTTCGACAACATCCTTGCCCAGAGAAATCGAGGCCGTGGGGAGCAACTCAAGACCCGAACCACCCGGGCCACCAGGATTAATAAAAATAGAGCCGACGGCGCTGCCACTCGCCTCTTGTTTCCGCATCGATAATTCGATGGTCGCCCCTTCCGGGTCCTCATAATTCATGGGAACCTGGACGCGAGCGCATTGATCTTTGCCGCAAGAAGTCCATTCCACCCGCTGCTCATAGAACCGGGCGAGCTGCGCCGGATATTCGGGCAACCCGCCGGTGGAGGTATTGCCGGTGCCGCCACGCACCAGGGCATTATTGGCACACCCGGAGACTAAAAACAGCACGGCGCCGAGAGCAGCAAGAGTTCTTTTCACGTGTCTAGCGTACGGGAGCAAGCTGGTAATAGGCAGGAGGCCGCCATAATTTCGCTAGCCGTGCAATTACTGCATTTTCGCGTCTCGGGCATTGCGCGGGCGGTCACCCTCTGACACACTAAATGTGATACTCACTACACATCTTCGGATGTATCGCGGTCGTTTATTTTCAACGCCACTGAACGGTGTCCACTGGCGCCGCCGTGAAAGGCCGCGGATGCAGAGGGTGCGCCGGAACGTCCCGGCAGGTAGATGGATATCGCGTGCGCGCTGTGCAAGCGTGCCCAAACATAGGAGGAAGAATGAAGGCTATTCGCTACTACGGCAAGGAAGATGTCCGGCTTGAGGATATTCCTGAACCTGAACTCCAGCCGGGAACCGTGAAGATTTCCTTGGCATATAACGGTATTTGCGGCTCTGATCTGCACCTGTATTTTGATGGGGTCATGCCACCGGCTCCCTCGGCTGATGAACCGCACCCCATTTCCGGAGAAACTCTCCCGGTGGTTTTCGGTCACGAGTTCTCCGGAGTTGTGGATGAAGTTGGCGAAGGCGTGACCAAGGTGAAGGTCGGGGATCGCGTCGCAGTGGAACCGTTTATGGTATGCGGGGAATGCCCGGCCTGTAAGAAGGGCATGTACAACCTCTGCGAAAAGATGGGATTCATTGGAATTTCCGGACGCGGGGGTGGCCTGGCTGAGAAGATCGTGGTGGAAGAACGTTGGGTTCATAACGTTGGAGATATTCCGCTCGATCAGGCCGCTCTTATCGAGCCGCTCTCCGTTGGTCATCACGCTGTCGTGCATGCTGGCGCTGCTTTCGGGAAGGCTGAAGGCAAGGTCGCCGTAGTGGGCGGAGCCGGTCCTATCGGGCTGCTCACCGCCTCGGTTCTCAAGGCCTACGGCGTGAAAACCATTGTTTCCGAACCGTCCGAAATTCGCCGCGCGAAGCTCGAGGAAGTGGGGGTTGCCGATCTTATCGTCAACCCTGCGGAAGAGGATCTGCTGGAGAAGGTGAAGGAATTTACCGACGGCGTGCTCGCGGACTTCGCTTTCGATTGCGCCGGTATTGCCGCGGTGGCCGATCAGCTTCTCAGCGTGCTCACCACCGGCGGGCACCTCGAAGTGGTAGCTCTGCACGCTCATCCCTTCGAGCTGGATCTCATGGGTGCCATTATGATGCCCGAACGCTCCATCAGCGCGTGCATTGGCTACTGCAATGATCACGAACCGGCCATCAAGCTGGTGCAGGAAGGCAAGGTCAACCTGGAGCCGCTCATCACCTCGAAGATCACCGCGGATCGCATTGTCGAGGATGGGTACAAGCGCCTGCGGGGTAATCCGGGTGAAGTAAAAATCCTCGTCTCGATGAAGTAACCCACTGAAGTAAGCGGTAACGTCAAGCTGGCGGGCCGGTACAGAAGCTATTCCTCGGGGGAAGACGAGGGAAGGTTTCTACCGGCCCGTTAGTTTGCTTGAGATGGTTGCGCTAGCGACGGCAAAGCGAGCTCGATAAACATCGCTTCGAGGGCGAGCTGCGGGGCAACATTCGCGGCCAGACGCCGCCGCGCCCGCGCCACCGCATCCATGCGCGCCACCGAGAGTTCCGGGGTGGAGGCAGCCGCAGCCGCGATGATCTGTGTTTCAAAATCGGCATTAATGAGTTCGACGCCGGCATCAACCTGCACCGCTAGCACATCACGATAGAGAGCCAGAACATCGAGCATGGCCCGGTCCAGATAGTCACGGTCCTCCCGCACCGCCCGCTTTTTTCGCTGTTCCTCAAAAGCGCGGATCTGAGCGCGCTGCGAGGCCGAACCGCTCTCCCGCTCCCCCAGGCCGATGCTCGCTCGGAATTCCGCGAGCTCGGTATCGGTTTCGGTATCAGCCGCCGCCTTCGCGCCCTTTTTCGAGGCGGTGCCAGAGTGCGCGGATTTCGAAGCAATATTTTTCGACGCCGCACCCGCGCTCGCCGGGTAGCGATCAAGGAGATGTTGGGCAGCGACCACCGCATCTGATGTTCCACCCAAATCGAGAGTTTCCCGCAGTAAAGCCGCGCGCTCTGCCGCAACCTGCGGATCACGAAGTAGTGCGCGAGCCCGCCCAATATGGCATTGAGCAATACGCGCGGTTGCGCGAGCTGTGCGCTCATCCACCTCGAATTCTCCGGCCAGGAGCTGGGCAACCGCCTCTACGCTCGGAACCTGGAGGGCCACGTGGCGGCACCGGGAACGAATGGTGGGGAGCATATCCTCGGGCGAGGCAGTAATCAGAATCCACACGGTATCGCGCGGAGGCTCCTCAATTGCTTTGAGAAGCACATTCGTGGTGCGTTCCAGCATGCGGTCCGCGTCTTCAATAATGATGATGCGCCGCCGGCCCACCGAGGGGAACGTATAGGAAGATGCCACCAGCAACCGGGTTTCTTCCACCGAAATTGTCACCGAGCGCGGATCCATCCGGATTACATCGGGATGGGTGCCGCCCAGCGTGGTGGTGCAGGCATGGCAGTGCCCGCAGCCGGGCACTGGGCCGGTGCATTGCACGGCAGCCGCGAAGGCCAGCGCGGCCACTGACCGACCCGATCCGGGCGGCCCGGTAACCAGCCATGCTTGAGCCATTGCCGCGCTGCTAATATCCGTCGTCGTACTAACATCCAGTGCCGTATTTAAATCCGCAGCCGTATCCGTATCCGACGCGGCCACCGCATCGGTAGCGGCGCGCGCAGCAGCCGCGGCAACGGCCGGACCGCGCAGCTCCGGGTCATCGATCCGCGAGGCCCAGGCCGCTCGCTGCAAGAGCTCGGCAACCGGCCGCTGGCCAATAAGCGCATCGAAAACACTCATGAGGTTTCTCCCGCGGTTAGCTGAGGCGCACCGCGATCCGCCAGCTCTTCGAGACCCGCCAGCAAACTTTCCACCCGCGCAATAATCTGCGCGGCAAGATCAGCAACGGTATCACGCGCGTTGAGCACCAGGTAGCGCTGCGGATTATCCGCCGCGAGCGCGAGGAAATTCTCGCGCACCGCCCGGTGGAACTCCCGGCCTTCCGACTCGATCCGGTCATACTGGCCATCGTCCGCGCGCGCTAAGCCTTCGTTTTCCGGGATGTCGAGGAGCACGGTGAGATCCGGCCAGAGTTCTTCGGTAGCCCACTCGGATATCGCCCGGATTCCCCCGCCCAGATCACGCGCCCCACCCTGGTATGCCAGGGACGAATCAATATAGCGATCCGAAAGCACGACCGCCCCGGCCTCCAGACCCGGGCGAATAACGGAAGCGACATGCTGGGCACGGTCCGCGGCGTACAGAAGGGCTTCGGCTCGCGGGCTGACGGCACCCCCGTGCAGGAGTAGCTCCCGAATCTGGGTGCCGAGCATGGTTCCCCCGGGCTCCCGGGTTTGCACAACGGTATATCCCCGCTTGGAAAGCTCCGCGGCAAGCAGCTGCAACTGGGTTGTTTTCCCAGCTCCATCCCCGCCTTCAAAGGTAATGAATGCCCCGCGCATTTATGCCTTCTCGGTGGTCGATCCGGTAACGGATTTTTTCGAGCTAGACTTTTTCGCCGTGCTCTTTTTCGCCGTCGTTTTCTTCGCGGCGGGAGCCTTAGCCGTGTTCTTCTTCGCCGCCGTACGCCGTTTTACCGGTCCCTTCGCGCGCCGATCCGCAAGCAGCTCGTAAGCGCGCTCGGGGGTAATATCCTCCACGGTATCGCCCTTGCGCAGGGACGCATTCGTTTTCCCGTCGGTCACGTACGGACCGAAACGGCCCTCCTTGAGCACCACCGGAGCTTCGGTCACCGGATCGGTCCCCAGCTCCTTGAGCGGGGGCTTAGCGGCTGCCTGCCCGCGGCGCCGCTTGGGCTGGGCCAACAACGCCTGCGCTTCTTCCAGGGTGATGGTGAAAATCTGCTCCTCGGTTTCCAACGAGCGAGTGTCTTTCCCGTGGGTAATATACGGTCCGTATCGCCCGTTCGTCGCGGTGATATCCACACCGTCCTCGCCCTGCCCGATCACGCGCGGCAGGTGCAACAAACGCAGGGCCTCTTCCAGCGTGACAGTTTCCGGCTGCATGGATTTCAGCAACGAGGCCGTGCGCGGCTTCGGTGCCTTTTTGGAGATTTTCCCGGTGGGCGTGAGCGCAACTTCACCTTCGCGAATAATTTCAGTCACGTACGGCCCGAAACGTCCAGATTTTACGACGACGCGCCGCCCGGTTTCAGGGTCCTCGCCCAGTTCACGTCCATCGGAGGATGCCTTCTCCAGGATGTCATGGGCGGCCTCAACCGTCATTTCATCGGGGGCCATGCCTGCCGGCACTGAGGCGCGCTTATCGGAACCTTCCACTTCCAGATAGGGCCCGTATTTTCCGTTGCGCAGGGTGATCCCCTCCCCGATTGGAGTGGAGTTAATGGCTCGCGCATCAATATCGCCAAGGGATTCAACCCGCCCTTCCAGGCCCGGTTTATCGCCATCTCCCCGCCAGAATTTCGACAGGTAGGTCACCCGATCCCCGCTACCCTCTGCAATTCGGTCGAGATCGGTTTCCATTTGCGCAGTGAAATCATAATCAACCAGGTCAGGGAGATTTTCTTCCAGGAGGCGCACCACGGAGAAAGCGGTCCAGGTAGGAACAAGCGCCTGACCGCGGTGCTCCACATACCCACGATCAGTAATAGTGGAAATCGTGGAAGCGTAGGTTGAGGGGCGCCCGATACCCAGTTCTTCCATCTTCTTCACCAGCGACGCTTCGGTATACCGCGGCGGAGGGAGAGTTTCGTGGCCGGTGGCTTGCGGGGCACTCACCGGCAGTTCCTCCCCTTCTTTCACATCCGGGAGCCGGGCGGCATCCGTGGCTTCGTAACGATTGGCATCCCGGCCTTCTTCGTATGCGGCTAGGAACCCGGGGAAAGTAATCACCGTTCCGGATGCGGAGAAGGTGGCGGTTTGTGCTCCGGCCGCACCACCAACCGGCACATCAATTTTTAGAGAAACCGTCTGCCCACGTGCGTCTTCCATCTGGGATGCAACGGTACGTTTCCAAATAAGTTCATAAAGTCGGAAATCGGCACCCGAGAGTTCACCGGCCACCATCTGCGGAGTGCGGAAATGATCACCGGCCGGGCGGATAGCTTCGTGCGCTTCCTGCGCGCCCTTCGCCTTCTTACCATAGAACCGTGGCTTTTCCGGCAAGCTAGCCTGCCCGTACAATTCCTTGATCTGGCTACGGGCCGCGCTAATTGCCTGCGCGGACAGGTTCGTGGAATCGGTACGCATGTAGGTGATATAGCCCGATTCGTACAGCGACTGGGCTATCCGCATCGTTTGACGCGAAGAGAGACGCAGTTTACGCCCGGCTTCCTGCTGCAAGGTTGAGGTAGTGAAAGGTGCGGCAGGACGACGGCGATACGGCTTTTCGTCCCGGCTGCGTACCGTGCCCCTCGCGCCTTCGAGGGTTTCTGCCAGCTGACCAGCCAGCTCAGCGTTGAGAGCCCGTACGCCGTCCTTAGTCGCCTTGGCGGATAGTGCGCCGTCGTCGCCAAAATCTTTACCGGAAGCAATCCGTGCGCCATCAAGAGAATGGAGGGCTGCTTCGAATTGTTCGGACACACCGAAGGTGGCGGTCACGTCCCAGTACGATGCGGAAACGAAAGCCATGCGTTCGCGTTCGCGTTGCACAACCAGGCGAGTGGTGGCGGATTGGACGCGGCCGGCGGAAAGCCCCGCGGCGACCTTGCGCCACAGCAGGGGCGAGACTTCGTAACCGACCAACCGGTCGAGGATACGGCGCGATTCCTGGGCATCTACCAGCTGGGTATCGAGCGCGCGGGGTGTTTCCAGGGCACGGGAGATCGCTTCGGGAGTGATTTCGTGGAAAACCATCCGCGAGGTGGGAACTTTCGGCTTGAGCACCTCGTAGAGATGCCAGGCGATCGCTTCTCCCTCGCGGTCCTCATCGGTTGCCAGGAAGAGTTCGTCGGCGTTCTTCAAAGCTTTCTTCAGCTCGGCAACCGTTTTGTTCTTCCCGGCAGAAATAACGTAGTAGGGCGAGAAGTCACCGTCCACATCGACAGCGAAGCGCCCGTAGGGTCCCTTCTTCATGTTGTCGGGTAATTCCGAGGGCTGAGGCAGATCTCGAATGTGCCCCACGGACGCCAGCACCTCGAAATCCTCACCCAGGTACCTGCCGATCGTGCGCGCCTTGGCGGGAGACTCCACGATAACCAGCTTCGTCACAACTGCATCCCTCACTACTCACGGCGTGACACGGCCACGCCTCCAACACATATTTTGTGCCCTGTTGTCACACGGTAGCACGCCCGCGGCGAAAACCGATGCTCGTCACGGGAACTCTCTTGTTTATCGCCTAGTTCCCAGTTCCTGTTCCTTCGATCAAGAACCCGGTGGCGATGAGCTCGCGCACCGTCTCGAGGAGACGGGTTTGGACATCCGCGCTCTCCTCTCCGTAAATACGCGCAATCGCCTGACACAGGGCGCTCACGCTCAACTCACCATCGCAGGCGCCCACGAAAGCCGCGACTTGGGAATCAGCCGGGAGGGTCTGCTGGAATCCGCCCGTGTGCGCGAGAATAATACGTAGCGGATCGGCCGCCCCCGGGTCATAAAACCGATGTTCGATCACCTCGGTGCGGGTCAGGGTGCGCTGTGCTAATTCCTCATCGGGGGCGGCCACCAGGTGCCGGTTCTTCCAAACCCGCTGAATATGCTGGCGGATATCGCCCTGGGGGCGGCCCGGTATTTCCTCGGTGCGGATCATGGGTTCGCGAGCGGCAGCCGGGCGGGAGAGGATCCCGTATCCCAGACTGATCGCGCGTATCCCACGCTCAGCAAAATCATCGAGCCAGGCGCGATACGCCTCCTCGTATCCGGTATCGCGCGGGCGCAGGCCACCATCCCGGAGCCACATCTCTACATAGTGAGCCGGATCGACCTCATCACGCGCAATAAACCAGGCATCGAGGCCCGCCACCCGGGCCCACACCTGCGGGTGGGTATCCCAGGAGCAGCCGTCTTCCACTTCCCAATTCCCCAAAATATAGGCAGTGCCGGTATCTGTGAGGTGGGCGGGAAGCGCGGAGATGAGTTCAGAAAGGAGTGTGTCCCCACCAAATCCACCGTCGCGATACTCGAAATCGACTTTTTGCCGGACGGCCGCGGGGGTGATAACAAAAGGTGGATTGGACACGATGGTGTCAAAACGCCCCTCCACCGGTTCGAAAAGAGAACCGTGCAGTAGTTCTACCCGTACGGCCGCGAGCGCGATATTTAGGGCGGCGAATTGCAAAGCTCGCGCAGAAATATCGGTGGCAACCACCTCGCAGCCTTGCAGTGCGGCGCTAATGGCATGGATTCCGCATCCCGTTCCCACATCCAAAACCCGTCCCCCGCTATAGGTGACGATATTCGCGAGGGTGCGGGTGGCCCCACCCACCGGCATAACGTGGTGGGCTCCGGGTACCCGGCCGGCCAGTTCCCCAAAATCGGAGGCGATAAGCACCTCGGTACGGGTGATACGCCGGGTGCCCCTCCTAGTAATGTCTAGCGGAACGGGAACCACTTGGAAGCGGGCCCGATATCCCGGGTTGCTGACCGCGAGCAGGGCATCGCGCGTGACCCGATCCCCGAAGGTGGCGGGGAAGGCGCTCTCAAGTTCTTCTGCGCTGAGAGTATCGCCGAGAATAAGGAGACGGACTTGGCAGGCCAGGATCTCCGCTTCGGTATGCGGCGCAGTGGCCTGGTGGCACACGTTTTCGCATGCGAGAAGAGCGGGAATGCGCTGTTCGCGGCGCATGGCAGCGGTGGCTTCGGGGCCGAGCAGGGTCGAGATATGCGCGGTGGTATAGCCTGTGAGATCTTGACGTAACGTGGTGGCGAGGCGCTCGGGGGCGCCCGGGACAAAGAGCTCCATGCCATAACAGTAAACTGCCCGGCCGTGTTGAGGAAAGCCCCGGGGAGAGAAACGGGAACTAGCGTGGCTTTCTTTGGCCCTCAACCCCATGGCTCTCGGCTCCATACCTCGCAGTTCTTTGGCCTTCGGTACCTCATCGGGCACACTACACATATGCGTCTCCTATCCGTTCTTGAAGAATCCGCCACCGCGGGACAGTTGGTAGCGCTGCGCAAACAAGATGCCCGCCCCGCGGGAGTAGCCGGGTGGCCCGCGTGGGTCAGCCCGCGGGTAATAAGCGCCTGCGCTAGCCACGGTGTGCCACAGCTGTGGAAGCACCAGGTCCGCGCCGCGAATCTCATTCACGCAGGTATCCACACGGTAGTGGCCACCGGGACCGGTTCGGGGAAATCTTTGGCGGCGTGGGTGCCGGCGCTCACCGAGATGCTGGGCCCGCGTAGCTCGACTAGTTTGGCGCGGGTAAGCGCTCCTCCCACCGTGCTTTATCTTTCCCCGACCAAGGCTTTGGCGGCAGACCAGTACACCTCGTTGCGGGCCCTGGCTCGAGATGTTGATTCCCGGATCACGGTGGCTACCGCAGACGGGGATGCCGACTCGGAGGAGAAGACTTTCGCGCGCGACCACGCCGATATTGTGCTGACCAATCCCGATTTCGTGCATCACGCGATGCTGCCCCAGAAAGACCGATGGCAGCGGATCTGGCGCGGGTTGCGGATGGTCGTTGTCGACGAATTTCATTCGTATAAGGGGCTCTTCGGAGCGCACGTGGGTCATGTGGTGCGCCGGATTTTGCGTATCGCAGCATTGTATGGCAGTCGGCCCACAGTTGTTTTCCTGTCGGCAACTGCCGGAGAACCGCAGGAAACTGCCACCAGATTTATCGGAACGGCCTTTGGCCCTGTCGAAGCGGTAACAGATGATGCCTCCCCGCGCGGCGAACGTACCATCGCCTTGTGGCAGTGTTCTCCTGTGGACGACGACGAGACCGACCATATTCTTTCCGGGCAGGTACGGGAAGGTGAGGGAGAAATCGTGCGCCGCTCGGCCACGGTAGAGGCGGCCGATCTCACCGCTCGTTTCGTGGCAGAAGGGGCGCGGGTTCTCACCTTCGTGCGTTCGCGGGCCGGAACCGAACGGGTAGCTGGGCTGACCCAAGAGTTGTTGCGCGAAGAACACAAGTCTCTGGCCCAGGCGGTAGCGGCTTACCGCGGCGGGTATCTTCCTGAAGAACGCCGTGATTTGGAGCAACGACTTCGTTCTGGAGCATTGCGGGCCGTGGCAACAACCAATGCCCTGGAATTGGGTATCGATATTTCCGGACTGGACGCGGTTATTCTCACCGGGTGGCCCGGAACAACGGCCTCGTTTAACCAGCAGGCGGGACGCGCCGGGCGGGCGGGAAGTTCCGGGCTGGCTGTCTTTATTGGAACCTCCAATCCTTTGGATCAGTATCTTCTGGCCCACCCGGATACGGTACTGAGCACGGGCGCGGAGGCCAGCGTTTTCGATCCGCTCAATCCGAATGTTTTGACCGGGCAGGTGTGCGCAGCCGCCGCCGAGCACCCGTTGAACGAAGGTGATGCTGCTATTTTCGGACTCCCTGATACTTCGCTTTTCGACGACCTGAGCGAGCAGGGGCTCTTGCGCCGCCGCCCCGGCGGGTGGTTCTGGGGGCATGCGGGGATTAGCGCTCACGAGCTGGTGAACCTGCGCGGCGAGGCAAGCACCGTGTCCATTGTTGACGAAGAAGACGGGAACGTTCTGGGGACGGTGGATGCCACGCGAGCAGATACCACCGTGTACCCGGGGGCTATCTACATACATCAGGGCATTCCTTTCGATGTACAGACTTGTGATGGTGAAGTGGCTATCGTGCGGCATCGACCCCAGGATGATCTGCGGACCTTTGCCGCTGAAGAGACAACCGTGAAGATCCTCCGTTCGCGCTCCCGTACCGCCACCCGGCTCGGGACCTGGGCCTGGGGGGATGTGGAGGTATTCAATCGGGTCGTCGGATACCACCTGCGCCGGGCCCGCGATGGCATGTACCTCGGGTTTCACCCCATTATTCCGCGAGAGCGCAGCATGGAGACGTGCGGAACATGGTGGACGATGGCATCCCAGGATCTGGAGGAACTCGGTATCCCTGCCGCGGATGTTCCCGGTGCTTTACACGCCGCTGAGCATGCCGCAATCGGAATACTCCCCCTCTTTGCCATCTGCGACCGGTGGGATGTGGGAGGCCTGTCTACCGCGTACCACCCGGATACCGGAACGGCCACCGTGATTGTCCACGATGCTGCGGCCGGAGGTTCGGGATGTGCCGAACGGGGATATCGGGCCGGCCGGCAGTGGATCCGCGCCACGCGAGATGCCGTGGCCGGTTGCCCGTGCCAGAACGGATGCCCGCGCTGCGTCCAATCCCCGAAATGCGGTAATAACAATGATCCCCTGTGGAAAGAGGGCGCGGTGCTGGTGCTCAGTGCCTTGAGTTGTGCACTCGATGAGCTGGAGGTCGCGGAGTCGGAGCCGTGACCTCGCTCAATAGGACCTGCCCGCGATGTTACTCGGACCGTTACTGGCACCGCGCGAGCCCGGGTGCGTAGCCGAATCAAAAATACTTCTTCGGTTTCGCTGCATTCTTCGACAATTGAGCCATCGCGCTGCGCGCTACGCTCGCTCTTAGTGCAGGCTTCGGTTAGTGACCAGCCCTGGTTAATCACCCGCTCGGCTGTTTGCAGGGCAATAACATCTGCCGTGGCGCGAGCGTCCATTCGCGCGATTACCACGGTGCAGGCGGTGAGCACCGCTCCGGTCAGCCCCAGCACAAGGGCTATCACCCCTAGCGCGAGCACGGTCCCCGCGCCCCGCTCAGAGGCCCGACGCGGAACCCGGGACCAGGTCCGGAATAAATCCCAGTGCCGGACGCGGGACGGATCCCGGTGCCGGACGCGGCTTTCCCTTCGACACATGAGATAGAGCCGGTACCATTCGCTCCAGCTATCCCGCCATGAGACTCTCACGTTCCCAGCACTCCCGGTTCCAGATCTACAGAAGTGCTTGCTTCCATAGTGATACCCAGGGCCCGCAGGGGGCCGGTTGCTTGGGCACGCACCACCACGTTCACGTGGTCTTCCGCGCGTTGCAGGTACAACTTGGCCCGCGGTGGGAGTTCGCGAGTGCGCAAGGCCTCTTCACTTTCCCCGCGCGCGGCAAGGACCGCAATATCGTGGGAGGCGCTGCGCAAGGAGATGTATTGGGCCCCGGCGCTCAGCGCCCCGAGCGCGAGCAAGAGGATAATGAGTACGCTAACAATCCCGAGGGCCACTTCTACCGTGACCATGCCCGCTTCCCGGTTCTCCACGCCGTAAGGCCGGCGCAAAATGCGGGAGAGTTTGCGGGAACGGATCTCCCGGCGACGGCAAGCGCAGGGAATTGCTATATGCCCGCGCGCCTCAATGACCTCATGGCATTGCGCACATAAACGCCGGCGTTCCCGGAATCTGTGGGACCGGTGGGCCCGCTGAGCTGGCTGGCTGGCTAGAAGTGCGCCCTCACCGGCCGTGCCCCGCGGCAAAGAAGGTAACTCCTGGCATTGCTCGGAGGAATGCTTCGATATCATGACGGGCCTTTCTCTTTTCTGTGAAGCCGTGGGCCTCCCACCGGGGCCGATGGGAACCTGGACTTCGGTTTAGGCGATATTGAGCCCGCGCCGGAAAATCCCGGCGATCAGCTCACGCATCCAATCCTGCTGGGAGAGCCAGTAGAGGATGCCGGCGATAGCGCAGGCTCCGAGCGTTCCGACAGCGTATTCGGTGGTGGTCATGCCCGCTTCCGGATGGGATTTTCCCTCCAGGAAAGTGCTGCCCGGGTGGGTGGGGAGAGTTGATCTAACGGGGTTGAGTGCCGTGGTCATAATGGTGCCTTTCTTATCTGTAACGAGCTGTGCCGTGCCCATGGGTGGATGTGGTTGCCGGACCCCACTGCCCGCAGCCCAGGGCTGGGCTAGGGGCTGCTCGGAACGTGCTAGGTCCGGCTCTGCTAGTCTTCCGCGCCGTACACGCTCCCGCATCCGACGCCCACGCGCCTGTGGATAATCGTCCCGTATGAGCGTTCTGGGGATACAAGGGGATAAAGCAGGAACGAGCGTGGCGCGCCGTCGCAATTTAGCTTCGTTCACACGGTTTCCTTTAGCCGCCTTCGTTCACACGGCTGTTATTGGAAAAGACCGGCGGCTGCACCACCCACCGCCGGAACAATTCCCACGAGAATAAATGCTGGTAGGAAACACACGCCTAAAGGCACCACAAGGCTATTGCCGAGTTCGGCCGCCGCGCGGCGCGCTTCTCTAGAACGACGACGCCGGTAGCTGCGGGCGGCCGTGCCAAGCAGAGTGAGCGGGGCTACCCCATTCTCCCAAGCTGGCTGGAGGGCCTCGCGCAGCAGGTGGGCGCGTGGGTGTATTCCATCCCACGCCTCGGCCCAAGGTGCGCCCAGCAGGAGAAGCTGCGCCGTCGTACCGACATCAAGGTGGGCGTATTCTTCAGCGACGGCGAAAGATACCGCTTCGAGTGCGGCCGGAAGTGAAGCCCCGGAGGAGAGAGCCACCCGCGCGAGGTCTGCCAGAAACGCCGGGTCGGAGGGAGGTAAGCGCCGCCCGGCTCGCGGCGCCGCTCCCGGCCGGGATGGAGCATCCTGCCCGCCCGCACCCTGCCCGGCAGCGGGCATCCACACCCGGGCGAGAAGAAGAACCAGGAGACACAGGATCAGCCCCATTGCTCGGCTTTCCTGACCAGGCGACGCATCCATACGATACCGGCCACCTCGCAGATGAGCGCCAAAGCAAAGCAGCATCGCCCGATCGGGGTTTCAACGAGGAAAGTGACGGGATTACCTCCAAAAAACGAGCCGAGGAGCATGCCGAAAAGGGGCATGGCGGCGAGCATTTTCACGGCTGACCGCGGCCCGGCTAACGCGATGCGGCGCTCACCTAGCGCATCGCTGGATTCGGAGAGCGCCGCCGCGCAGTTCTCGAGAATGCGAGCTGCCGATGCTCCGGTGTGGTGAGTGAGCCGACACACTGCAATGAGCGCGGGAATGCCGAGGAGGCCGCGGGCCCGGCGCGGATTACGGGGCGCCCGCTCCCATAGCTCTCGGAGAAGTAAGGGAACTCCGACCTCGTCGATCTGGCCGGCATGGTCACCTCTCATCTCACTCGTAGCACCGGTTCCTGAGCTGTCCGCACTCTGCTCAAAACGGGCGAGCGCGGTGAGCCAAGCACGGCGGTGATCAGCGCCCGAATCAATGCGGGCCGCGACTTCCACCGCGAGCAGGCCGGCGTCAAAACTGGGCGGGGAATCACGCTTGCGCCGGCTCCGCGGCACGCGCTGACCACGCCTGCCACACCCATCACGGCTGTCACGGCTGGCTATTTCGCTTCTCGGGAAGAAGAATGAGTGGAAGGTCATCTTGCCGGCACGATCCCAAGGAACGCCAGCATACGCGCATACGCCCAGAAGAATGCCGAGCACCACCAGAATTACCATGTCACCTCCAGTCCTAAACGCGAACCCAGGGTGGCCCACCCGGGTCCGGCGTGGATAGTGCCATCGGCACCCACCGCCAAGGCATCCGGGGCTTCAAGACTGCCATTGCGGCTGCGGAGGATAGCCACGCGGGTGATGCGCCGGAGTGGCCCGTGGCGTTCAATAGAAATAATGGCGTCGAGGGCCGCGACCGCCTGTGCGGCGACCACCGCGGCAGACATTCCTGCCAATGCGCCGAGAGCCACGAGGCGGGCGGGAACATCGCGCGCCGAATTGGCATGGATGGTCGCCCATCCCCCTTCGTGCCCGGTATTGAGTGCGGTAAGGACCTCACGCACTTCTTCTCCTCGGCATTCCCCCACCACGATCCGATCCGGGCGCATCCGCAAGGCGGCCCGCACCAATTGACTCATGGTAATTTCACCGTGGCCTTCCACATTGGGGCGGCGAATTTGCAGGTGCAACACATGCGGATGCGCGGGCCGCAATTCCGAAGCTTCCTCAATAATGATGAGCCGTTCGGTGGCAGGTACGCAGCTGAGCAGAGAGGCTAATAATGTGGTTTTCCCCGATCCGGTAGCACCGGCAACCATGACGTTAGCGCGCTGCTCCACCAGGGCTCGCAAGACCGGCATAAGCGCTGCGGGGAATGTGCCCGCATCCTGAAGCTCGGCGAGCGTAAAGGTGCGGGCCCGTTGGGTACGCAGCGATATCGCGGCTCCTTCCGCGGCCAGCGGAGCGAGGACCGCATGCAGGCGCGTTCCGTTGGAGAAGGTACCATCGGCAATAGGAGCGGCGTCGTCCAAACGTTGGCCGGCGCCGGCAGCTAAACGTACCGCGAGTGCGCGTACTTCCCCCGGATCGACCAGCAAGGCGCTCAACGGTTCGTCGCGTTCCAGTCCATTTCCGCGATCCAGCCACACCCCGGTACCGCCGTTGATCAAAATATCGGTGACGGAGGGGTCTTCAATCACGCGCCGCAACTGCGGGCCCCAGCCGCGGGCCACCGCGTTGATATCCCGCGCCACTCCCAGCACATTTTTTATTCCAACGGCGTGTGGCGCCACGGTCGCGAGCACCCCGGGCACGCTGATGCCGCGGGCTAGCTCCCGGCGGGTACGAGCCAAGTTCCCGCGGGAACGGGCCAGATTTAGTTCCCCCGTGCTATCCATCGATTCACCCCTGAGCCACCGCCCAGAACCTCATCGAGATGCGCGGCGAGCTGCGTAACGTCACGCGCGGTCCCGGACCGGCGCTGTTCTCCCACAACAACGCCGTGCGCGAGGTCCTCATCCAAACCGCGCAGACGCCGCACGGGAATCACCTTCTGGCCGATATCCACCCCGAAGGCCTGCGCCTCCACTTTGTGAGTGCATCGCGCTGCGATCACCACTGGAGTACTCTCCCCCACATCACGAAGGATTCTGGGGAGGGCCCGGGCATCGCGGCCAGTCACCTCGGTAACAAGCACCACCACATCGCACCAGGCCCGCCAACGTGCCGGCTCGCTCCCAAGCAGCAAGGAGCTGCGTGGGAGATCAACGTAGGTGGTGTCGCTAGCTTGGGAAAGCGCATCGATGGCATGTGGAACCGCGTCCCCACCCGCGGGCGCTCCGCCGCGCACATCCGCGCTGAGGAGACTGAGTTGCCCGCGTGCCGGCAGGGCCGCCCGGAGCCGTTGCGGGATGAGCATGCCTTCCGCGTGGGCAATATCAGCCCAGCGCGCCCCGCGTTTTTCCTGAAACCCCATGAGGAGTTCAAGCCCGGCTGAGAGCGGATCCGCATCCACCACGGCGGTGCGCGTGATACTCAGCGACGCGAGCCAGGCCGTCAGCATCGATACCCCTACCCCGCCACGTACCCCGGCGATCCCAATAATGCGCCCGCGCCGAGTTTGCCCGGCCGCCAAAACTAGTTCGAGCAGGTCTTCCGCTTGGCGTGGAAGCTCCACGACTACCGATCCGCGCGGAAAATAATTGGCGAGGACCGGGTGGAAACGCGCGCGGACCGTGGGCAGGGCCGCCGAGATTTCCTCTAATTCAAGTATGGCCGGCGGCGCAGCTACCCCCGGTGATCCACGCGCCACCTGTATTCCGGCCAGTTCCGTAACGGCTTCCACCTCCCGCATCGCCTCCTCATGCTGGTAGGTCAGGGAGACGAGTTCGCGGGGGACGGCGGAAATGAGCGGTGCCGGCGACGCCCCAGCAGGGACAGAAACGCTGGAAACAGGAGCGCCAGACGCGGAAACGGTAGGCGGGAAACTACGGGAAGAAGTCATACCTCGAGCGTGCCTCGTCTCGGTCCCGGCCGCAGCCACGTATCGCTCCGCTGTGGATAACCACCTACACGAACGAATCTGTGGATACGCACCTCCCGATTTGTGACGCGCGACCTGATTCGTAACGCCTCATCCGTTTTGTGACACATCGCCCGGTTTATGGCACACCGCTGAAATTCTCCACATCCGCGTGATTTCTGGCATATCTTTGAGAAAGAACTATCAAGGGAGGACCCATGTCTACGCCAAATGACCCGTACAATACCGCGTCGCGCCGGCCACTGGATGATGACGATATTCTCGAGCCCATTGCCGAGGACCATCTCGCGGACCAAGAAACCGCTTACCTCCCCACCACGCAGCCTCCCGCTCCCACCCCAGTTTTTTCTCACGACGACGCTCCGCTCCCGCCGGCTTATCCCGCAGCAGAAAACACCGGCGAGCCCTCCCCTCTGAGCGATTCCGCTCCGGCGAGCACCGACGCGACCGAACCCGAAGGCGAAGCCGCTGACCGGCCCGAGCCCGCACCCGAATCCGCGAAGCAGGCAGCCCCGGCTCAGCCCGCTCCGGAACAATCCGAGGCCGAACAGGCAGCCGACGAAGAACTCGCTGAAACCACCTCCGCGGCGGCACCCACTCCCGCGGAGGCACCCGTTCCCGCCAACACCACCACCCGTGGGGAAAGCACCGGGCCCACCACTCCAGAAGCACCCGCACCGGAGGAGACAACGCCCGCGCCGGCCGCGCCGCGTCGTCGTTCCGTTTCTGAATCACTGGCAGCAGGCACTTTCGACGATAGCTACCACACGGAAACCCCCGCTGCTCCGGACCGCGAATACGCAAACCTCGCGCAGGCAGCCGGCGTAACCGCAACCGTTCCGGCAGCGTCCGCGGGCCCGGAAGTCACCGCCACCGCGGCTGTTGATCCCTACGTGGGGGCGGGCACGGATCCTTACGTGTCCGGGGAAGCGACCGCAACCGCGCTCTACCCGCAGGCCGGCCAACCCGCCGCAGAGCCCACCACCGCCCCCGCCGCGGGGCTTGACGGCCCGGTCTTCCCGGCCGTGCGCGAGGAAAGCTTGGAAGATCAGCGCACCTGGGCGGATATTGCCGAAATGGAGCCTATTCCGGATGCCCCGAAGGGTCGGGTGTGGACCCATATCTGGACCTCGGTGGTCACGTTGCTTCTGCTCCCGCTGACCTGGTATCTCATTTCGGACGCGGTGGCACGCCTGCACCTGGCCCGCACCTTCGCGCTGGAAACGGCCCCGGTCAATTGGGCCGCACTGGCGGAACTGGCCGGTGGCGTCGCCCTGCTCGTCGTTATCGCGCTACTAGCGCGACTCTCCTCCCTGGGCGCGCAGCTGTGGGGCTGGGCTCTGCTCGCCGCCAGTTTCGTGGGACTCATGATTCCCGGCCAGGCGCTGCGCGGGGTGCACTGGGTGGATTCCCTCATCGGCGGCTACAAGCCGGTCACGGATAATATCGTGCACCATTTCGCCTACGATCTTGCTTTCGGCGGATTCATCCTGCTGGGCGCTGCCCTGGCGACCATCGGATTCGCGGCGCACGGGGCGCGCTCCCGCGGTTCGCGGCGCGCGCGGGCTTTCACGGTGCGCGAATACCGCCTCCCCGAGGAGGAAGCATAAAAGCCGGAGCATCGACAAGCCCGAGCGCATAAACCCGAAGCCCTCAAAGCCGGAAGGTAACAAGGTGCCGCATGAGCTCACTTCCCGCCGATAATTCCTGCGTCTGGATCCCCGGACCGTGGGAGCATCGCCTCGTGACCGCCAACGGTGCACAATTCCACCTGGCCTACGCCGGGAGCCACTCGACTCGCACCCCGCTGGTGCTGTTCGTGCATAGCTACCCGGAATACTGGTATGCCTGGCGCCACCAGATAGAACCCGTGGCGCAGGCCGGTTACGAAGTTGCGGCCGTGGACCTGCGCGGCGTGGGTGGAAGCGATAAAACTCCCTCGGTGCAATCTGGGCCCGAACTGGCCCAGGACCTTATTTCGCTCACCGAATCCCTGGGGGCAAGTTCGGCGGTGATCGTGGCGGCCGGGTCCAATGCTGCCCTCGGATGGGCAGCTGCGGCGATGGCCCCCGATATTATTACCGGACTCGTGACGGTTGCCAGCCCACACCCGCTCGGGCTGCGCCATTTGGGGCGCGGTATTCGCCCGCGCGGTCTGCTCGGTTTGCTGACGTCGCGGCTGGGGAATCGCTCTCCGCGCGCGCTCGGGGACGTGCGCAATATGCGCCGTTTGCTCCTGGAATGGTCCGCCCCGCACAGCCGCGGCGCGGCAGGGGCCGCCGAACAGTACGCCGCTGCGATGCGCCTCCCGGAGGCCGCGACAAGCGCGGTGGAACAATTACGCTGGACCGCCACGTGGCGGCGCCGCCCCTCCGGGAAAGCCTGGCGCGATATCCTTTCCACTCCCGTGGACGCGCCTGTCTGGGCAGTGCGCGGCCTTGCTGATCGCATGATTAGTGAACGGGCCTGGGCTGATGACCGTTCTTTCGCCACCGGCTCCTACCGGCTCATCGCCGTGCCGGGCGCCGGGCATTTCATCCCTGAAGAGTCCCCGCGTGAATTCACGAATATCATGCTGGATTTCCTTTCCCAGCTCGAGAGGTCCGCACGGCGGTAGGCCGCCGCTAGACATATACAGCCCAGGTATGAGACATTTTCCGTGAATAATGGCAAAATGTGACATGAGACTACTTCAGGAATATTCTGAGTACATCGGAGGAAGGCTAGAGATGGATACCAGCGTTTTACGAACCGTGCCCCTTTTCAAGGACATGGATGAGGAAAGTCTCGCCGCTCTCGGCGCGATGATGAGCGATACGTCCCTCAAGCGGGGCGAATCGCTTTTCCACGAAGGCGACCAGGGTGATCGCCTTTATATTGTCACCGATGGCAAGGTGAAGCTCAGTCACACGTCTGATGACGGGCGCGAAAACCTGCTCGCCGTTCTCGGCCCCGGGGAAATCATCGGTGAACTTTCGCTCTTTGACCTGGGGGCTCGTTCCTCTACCGTCACTGCTATTGCGCCGACGCATCTGCTTTCCCTCGCGCATCGCGATATGAAGAATTTCATTGAGGAACACCCCACCCTCGCCATGTCGATGCTCCGTGAAATGGCGCGTCGCCTGCGCAATACTAATGAGAATCTTGCCGATCTGGTATTTTCCGATGTTCCCGGCCGTGTGGCGAAGGCGCTGCTCGACCTGGCCAATCGTTTCGGCGAACGCACTCCCGAAGGCATGTACGTTGCGCACGATCTCACGCAGGAAGAGCTCGCGCATCTGGTGGGAGCTTCGCGTGAAACGGTCAATAAGTCTCTCGCTGATTTCGTCTCCCGCGGGTGGATTCGGCTCGAAGGCCGCGCCGTGTTGCTCCTGGAGATTGGCCGGTTGCAGCGCCGCGCCCACTAGTCTCTACTTTTAATACTCACGTTCAACGCGTCACGCGGGTGGCTGGACTCTTTCGAGGGTTTCGGTCGCCCGCGTTCGTGTTCCTACCGGCACGTTTCCTCACGTTGTAGCACGATGCCGTCACTGGAGCGCGGCACAGTTGGTGCGACGGTGTAGGTGGTGCGACGCCGCAGCCGCGTTTCCGTGCTGTTCCGCTCATTGCGGCGCAGCCCCTCCGGTACGACGGCGCAGCGGTCGGCCATCACGAACCTCAGCAGTCACACCAGCACCCGGCGAGCGGGCATGTGTTCTCAGAGCTGTACTTCGCATGTACGACATCCGCAGTACACCCCGGAAAAACAACCCGTCCGGGAAGGCGGCCCGAAACCACGATTCTTGCAAGCCCAAAACACGAAAAATCCCGCGNCACAGGCGGACCTATGACGCGGGACATCACAATCGTCGGGGTAGCGGGATTTGAACCCACGGCCTCTTCGTCCCGAACGAAGCGCGCTACCAAGCTGCGCCATACCCCGTGCTTTGGCAACTCAATAATAATAGCCCTCCGCGACGGAAAAAGCTAAATCCGATCTAGTGATCTGGCGTACAACCAGGCCAGTACGCTATGCGCCTCACAGGCAGCGCGGGATCTTCCCCGCGGCATCTTCCCTGCCGCTCAGCCCCAGCACCTCCCCGATCAGCACGCTCACTCCGCACCGCCGCGCACCCGCAGCAGAATCGCTTCGGGTGGCCGGAGGAACCTGACCGGAGTATAGGGCGAGGTCCCCAGGCCAGCAGATACATTCACCGCCATACCGCCGCGGAGCACGCGCACGCCGTCGCCACGCAGGGGCAGACGCTCCTCACCAGGATCCTCCCCGCAAGGCCAATCGAAAAGCCCGGAATCGTAGCGTAGCGGGAGATCACAATTCGTGGTCAAAGCTCCGAATCCGGGCACGGCCAGCTGGCCACCGTGCGTGTGGCCGGCCAGCGTCAGAGCTGCGCCGTCGTTCATCAATGCGGCGAGAGCGGCGCGATACGGTGCGTGAACGACGCCGAGTCGCAGATATCCGCGTCCACCGTTCTTGTGCCCCTCACGTCCCGCGCCCGTGTTTCGCTCCGCAGCCTCGCCGCCTTCCACCGCATCAGTAGCCTCGCCGGGGCGAGGCATCCGGGCCCGGCCGATATGCGGGTCATCCATACCGACCGCGTCGATATCCCAGGCGGCCGCGCGCAGCCGCGCCCGCTGATTATTGAGATCGATCCAGCCGAAAGCTTCCAGCCCGGAGGTCATCTCTTCCCACGGCAAATCCGGTTCGCCCTTCTCGACCAGCGGCGGGAAGAGGCCCGGCGCTACGTAACGCAACGGGTTCTTGAGCACCGGGGCGAAATAGTCATTTGAGCCGTACACGAACAGCCCCGGAATATCAGCGAGCGGTGCCAGGGCGTCCAGGAGAGGGCCGACGGCGCCCGCTTCGGAAAGATGGTCGCCCGTCAGGACCACAAGATCCGGGCGGCAACGCTGGCCGAGCTCGCGCAAGAATTGCTGCTTGGCCCGGTGGCGGCGCAGCAGGTGCATATCCGAAAGGTGAAGAATACGTAGCTCACCGGCGGCGTTCGCAACGCGCGGCAGCACCAGCACCCGTTCGCGCAGGATATAGCGGTGAGCTTCGTGCAGCGCCCAGCTCAGGCACCCGGCCCCCGCGGCTGCACCCGCACTTAACAAGCCCAGCGCGGCGCGCCGAACTAGGTGTTTTTCAGCTTCACTCACGGTATCCACCTT
This sequence comes from Actinotignum sp. usb-actsch-213, assembly GCF_059085665.1. Lineage (NCBI taxonomy): Bacteria > Bacillati > Actinomycetota > Actinomycetes > Actinomycetales > Actinomycetaceae > Actinotignum > Actinotignum sp. usb-actsch-213. The sequence continues at coordinate 17,927 of NZ_JBHNSQ010000080.1, read as the reverse complement.
CCGTCTCGAGTGATGTGCGGTTTCTGCATGGGCATCGGCCCGGGCTCGCCTGACACGCGCGGCCCGGGCCGTCCAGCCGGGGCCGCGTAGCCCCGGCTACTCTTCCACAACCTCAACTTCTTCGTATTCTTCGTTGCCCTCACCCTCGTGAATAGCCTCGGGCGGAACCGCGCCCTGCTCCCCCGGCGCGGGTTGCGCAGGTGCCGGCGTAGGCGTGGGCGAGGGCCTCGCGGGCGCTTGCGTGGCGGGTGCCGGGCGGCGCATCGGGGTGGTGGGCTGCGGGAAGGGTACAGCCGGCTGATTAGCCAAAGCTGCGTTCATATAGTCGGAGAACATCTTGGCGGGGAACAGGCCGCCGTAAACTTCCGAATGGCGCTCGCCCTTAATAACCGAGTCGAACATGGAAATATTGCCTTCCATGTGCCCCTGCCAGGTCACGGTGGCGAGCTGCGGGGTGTAACCCATGAACCACGCATGCCAATCGTTTTGCGCAGTTCCAGTTTTCCCAGCAGCCTGGCGCCCGCGCAGCACCGCATTCTCACCGGTTGCTCCGGGTTCCACCACGTGCTGAAGCACCGCATTCGTTTTGCGTGCCGCTTCCTTAGAAATGGCCTGTTGGCACTGCGGTTTGCGCTCGGAAATAACAGTGCCGTCATGTTCTTCGATGGAAGTATAGGACATCGGATCGCAGCGAATACCATCATTAGCGAGGGTGGCTCCCGCCGTCGCCATAGAGAGCGGGGTCACGTTGTTCGTGCCCAGAATCATCGGGGGAACAATATCGAAAGGCTTATTATCCCCGCGTTCCACACCCATGGCCTGGGCCTTATTCGCGATCTGGCATAGATCTAGCTTCTGGGCCATATGCGCGAAAGTACCGTTGGTGGACATACGGGTACCTTCCAGCACCGTACGCGGGCGGTTAGACTGCCCCAAATTACCCACCGGCCAGGGCTCACCCGCAAGATTCGTACACGAGGCCTGGAAGGAACTTTGCGGCAGCAAGCCTTCGCTACTATCCACCACGTCATAGGCACTACGCCCGGAATCCAGCCATTCCACCAGAGTGAAAATCTTGAAGGTTGACCCGGACTGGAAACCGGCCCCGCCCCCCATATCCTGCGGCGCCGTCACATTAACCTGCGTCATCCGGGTATCCGTTTCATTCGGGACCCCGAAGCGGGTATTTTGCACCATCGACACAATATGCCCGCTCCCCGGCTCCACGGAGACCAGCGCGGCATCAATTCCGGAAGCATCATCCACGGGCTGGTGCGTCACCACCGAGTCATAGGCCTGCTGCTGGCGCGCCGAATCCAGGGTGGTGCGGATAACTTTGCCACCTCGGTACAGCTGGCGGGTGCGCTCGGCGCGGGTGGCGCCCAGCGCTTTGTCATTGAGCAAATCCTTGACCACGTACTCGCAGAAGTAGGCGCTGATACCCGCCGAACCACATCCGGCCACCTGCTCCGACACATGCATATACGACTCAATCGGAGTGGCCTGAGCTTCTTTCATTTCCGCTTCGGTAATGAAACCGGAACGGTACATTTCACCCAGCACCACATTGCGACGCTCGGTATTAGCTTCCGGATGGCGCACCGGATCCCACTGGGCCGGGTTCTGCGTGATTCCGGCCATCGTGGCCGCTTCCACCACCGTCAAATCCTTCGCGGATTTGGAGAAGTAGCGCTGCGCGGCAGTTTCTACCCCATACTGCGAGGGTCCGAATTGGGCGAGATTGAGATAGCCGGTGAGGATTTCATCTTTCGTCATCGTTTTTTCGACGGCGATTGCGTAACGAGCTTCGTTGATCTTACGCGCAATGGTCTGTTCGGTAGCCCGCTTGATTTTCTCATTATCATCAGCAATACGCCCCTCTTCCAGGAGCGCATTTTTCACGTACTGCTGGGTGATGGACGAACCGCCCGAAAGTCCGCCCGAGGTGAGATTCGAGACCAGCGCGCTAACGGTGCCCTGCACGTCAATACCGTGATGCTCGTAAAAACGCCGGTCCTCAATGGCCACGACGGCGTTTTTCATATGCTGCGAGATCTGATCAGAGCGCACGTTAATCCGGTTCTCGATATAGAACCGGGCCAGCACCGATCCGTCTTTAGCCAGCAGCACCGTCTGCTCCGAAGGTTCAGTAAAGCCTAAGTCCTCCGGCGCGTCGTCGAAAATACCGGTGACCGCATTGGCCGTGGTCCCCATAGTCATCACGAAAGGCAGCGCAATCCCCGCCATGAGGGCGCCCCCGCCGCACAAGGCGAGGAGCAGCGCCAGTACGAACGTTCCGATTTGCCGTCCGGTCGCTTGTTTTTTCGGGCTAGAACTCGACATACCCATAAGAATACTGACCCGGCGCAGCGAAAGAAACGAGACATACGCTTCCTCCCCGGGGTTCCCCGCGGTTCTCCGGGAAGCCGTCACGCCGGAGTGAGGGGGATGGATGACCACAACACTAGCCCTATACCCGCATTGGGCAGATGCCGCCGCCTGCGCCGCTATCGATCCCGATTCGCTTTTTGTGCGCGGAGCCGCCCAACGCCAGGCGCGCTCGATTTGTTTTCGCTGCCCGGTGCGCCTAGCCCGCTCCCTGCGCGAGGGCGAAGGCTAAGCACGCCCCGGGAGCGCTGCGTCCGCGGGCAGCTGGTGCGGCGTCGTTCCACCGCAAGCACCGCAACTTCGCGCAGCCGTGCCCTTCGAGATAACCTATTATCACGCGCGGCATTCCGCGCACTCACACTCAACGATTCCGTGAGAGGCCTACACATGGACACCATCAGCACCCGTCTAACCCAGCTGGGTATCGCCCTTCCCCCGGTTGCCGCTCCCGTTGCCGCCTATATCCCCGCCAAACGGCACGGGGATACGGTGCGCACTTCCGGGCAGCTACCTTTCGTGGACGGCCAGCTGCCGGCCACCGGAAAACTCGGCGCGGAAATCACCGCGGAAGACGGCTATTCTTACGCGCGTATCGCCGGCATTAACGCCCTCGCGGCGGCCGCGGAGGTTGCGGGCGGCATCGATCGCATCCGCGGTATTTCGCACGTCACCGTATTCGTGGCGTCCGCCCCGAGCTTCACCGCGCAACCCCAGGTCGCCAACGGCGCCAGCGAACTTTTCGGGGAGATTTTTGGCGGCGACGGCGCACATACGCGCTCCGCCGTCGGCGTGAGTGTGCTCCCGCTGGACGCCCCCGTCGAAGTCGAAATCGAAGTGCTGGTGAACTAACTGCGCGGCTGAACCTCCAGGAATTCGCGCACCTCAGCGCTGGGGATCTCGCGCGCGTAACTGCCGCCCGCGAAAGTTTCCATCGCGCCAATGCCGCGTTGGAATACGAAGCGAATAGCCCCGCCCAGCGATTTCTTATCGTGGCCCATGGCGCGCATAATATCCGCCACGCTCACTCCGGCGGGTAGCTCGGTAGGCAGGCCGATGGCGCGCAGCAGGGTATCCACCCGTTCAGCCTCCGTTTCGCTGAGGTAGCCGTAGCGCAACCCGAGCCGGCATTGCAGATTTAGCCCAATGGCCACGCATTCCCCGTGCGGGAGGGCGTAATCCAACGCGGCCTCCAGGGCCCGCCCGATGGTATGGCCGAGGTTGAGAGCCATGCGGCGGTTACCTTCGTGCACATCAGATTGCACCACCTCCACCTTGATTTCCGCATTGCGGCGGGCAATATAGCCGCTCAGCTCGGCATCGCCCGCCATCTCCCGTACGCTCCCGCCGCGCCGCACGAAGTGGTCTTCCAGAATCTCGAAGAAATCGCGGTCAGCCAGGCAAGCGTGCTTGACCGTTTCGCCCATGCCGTCACGCAACTGCGCATCGGTGAGAGTCGCCCAGCGTGCCACATCAATAAGAACGGCGCGCGGTTGGTGGAAAGCTCCGATGAGGTTAGTGGCCACCGGGGTATCCACCGCGGTTTTACCCCCGATAGCGGCATCCGCCGCGCCCACAAGCGTCGTCGTCATGGTGATATACGGAACCCCGCGCGTGAAGGTTGCGGCCACGAAACCGGCGAGATCGGAAACCACTCCGCCGCCCAGGGCCACCACTACGGTGTCGCGGTTGAAGCCGGCGGCGAGCATGGCATCTTCCAGCTGTTCTTTGGTGGCGCGGGTTTTGTTTTCTTCTCCGGCCGGGAAAACGAAGATCCGCGGGGCGCGAGGCGCGGGCTGAGACTGTGCGGCGCGGGTGAGGACATCCATGACCTGCGCGCCAATAAGGTCATTGACGGTGCTATCGGTAATAACCGCCACCCGGGAGCGGCTCAGCCCAGCCGCATCCAGCACCCCGGGGAGTTCACCGGCAAGATCGGTGCCGATAAGCAGCGGGTAGGACTCGTCAACGGTGCGAGTCAATTCAACATTGAGGCGGGTAACCATGTGATCCTCCTGGGAAGTAAAACTAGTGCGAACGCGGGGTGGCCCGAAGTTAGGCATGCCGGGAGTGCTGGGCTACCCACCAGTGCATAGCGATGGCCGCGGCCGCGGCGACGTTGAGGGAACGGGTGGAGCCATCCTGGGTGATTTCCACCGCGCCGTCGCAACGCTCGAGTAAATCGGGGGAAATTCCGGCGGATTCCTGCCCGAAAACCAGGAGGCAATTATCCGGAAGCTCGGATTGTTCCAGGGGCACCGCGCCTTCCTGGTTATCGATGGCGATGAGCTGATACTCGTGCTCGCGGGCCCATTCTTCCAGGTCAGCCGGGGTGGGATGGTAATACATCGTCAGGTAGCGGTCGGTAACAAGCGCCCCGCGCTTATTCCACTTGTGCCGCCCCACGATATGCACGCCACCCATATTAAAAGCATTGGCGCTGCGCACAATTGACCCAATATTGAGATCGTGCTGGAGATTCTCAATAGCAATATGGGCGCTCACGGCACGGGTTGCCATATCAGCCTTGATCGCTTCCACGCTCCAATAGCGATATTTGTCGACGACGTTACGGTGGTCGCCTTCCGCCAACAGCTGCGGGTCCAAACGGGGATCTTCCGGCCAGGGCTGCGGGTGTGGCCCCACCCCAACCGTGCGTTTTTCACCGTAGGGCGAGCCGCCCGGTTCGGGAATGCGGTGCGCGGGCAGCTCAGCACCCTCACCGGAGGCAGTTGCCGCAGGGACGTTGAGCGAATCGCAAGACTGGGAAGAATCTGTCACTCCCCTAGTCTACCGGCGAGCACGCCCCGAACACGGCGCACGGCCTTATTCACGGTCACCTCTGGAGGAGCCGCGTGTTTCGCTGGCGCCGTCGGCCTTGTACAGTGGTACACGTAAGCGCAATAAACGATTCGCCACCCCAGGCCCGGGTGCGGGAAACCCCAAGAAGTGGAGCAGCGATGACGAAGATGTGGAAACCTCTCGCGGTGGTAGCCGCCGGTGCCCTGATCCTGAGCGGGTGCGCGAATAATGCGCTGGTCACCCCGGAAGCTAAGCCCGGCCCGTTGATGAGCGAAGGGCACGGCCAGGGCGGCTCGGGCGGCGCTCCTCTCTTTGACGAAAGCATCTCGAAAACCGGGCAATTCACGCCGGTGGCTGATAACGCTCAGGCCCGTGAGATTATTAAGCGCGCCATCGCCAAACAGGATGAGGTTATTGCGAAAAGCTCGCAGGATTTCTTCGGCACCTCCCTGGGGCTTGATATGTCCATGGAGATTTCCGCGGACGTGCCCGGCACCGGCCCCGGGGTTGCCACGATCGATATTGATATCGATGTGGATTCCGGCACCCGCCTCATGGCCATGCAGATGGATATTGACGCCTCCGGGATTCCCGGGGCGGAAGCGGAAGGTATGCCCAGTAAGATATCCACCGCGATCTGGATCGGGGAAAGCCCGAAGCCGGATACCGTCACGGTGTATACCAATATGGCCGGCATCTGGAGTAAAACCGAGGAAAGCATGGCCGATATCATGGATTCCGGGGATGCTCCCACCTCGCCCGGCTCCTACCGCGGGGAAGATATTTTCCCGGATATTGATAGCACCCAAGTCTTTGAGGACGCGGAGAACTACCTTATTGTTGGCCCGCTCTCCGGTGCGATGGCGCAGGAAATGCAGGGGGCATCCCCCGGTTTGGAACTGGACGATTCCGCGAACCTGCAGGTGCGCATCGATAAGAAAACGTACGAGGTGCGGGGAATGGCCATCGTGGCTCCGGCCTACTTCCAGGGCCTACCCACCGAAACGCGGGTGCGCTGGGATTACCGCCAGGCCAAGCCTCTCCAGCTACCAGATGAAGCCCGCAAGGCTCCCGCTGGCAGCGGTAGTTTCTAATCCTGGGCGCGCCCGGCAGCTTGTCACAAGCCGCCGGGCCGCTTGCTTTTTTGCCGGGTAGTTTTTTGCTACGTAGCCGGGTGGTTTTTGCTACGTAGCCGGGTGGTTTTTGCTACGTAGCCGGGTGGTTTTTGCTACGTAGCCGGGTGGTTTTTGCTACGGTGCCGGTCCGTTTTAGTTGCGCCCAGAAAGCCCCGGCCCGGCGAATTTCCGCACCAGGGAACGCGGTGCGATACGCAGCGCCGCGGCAGCCGCCTTGTAAAGCAGGGTGGGCGTAACAAGCACCCGCCCGCGCCGGCATGCCTCCAGCGCGGCATTCACCACCGCTTCGGGCTGGGCGAAAAGCAGATCGGCCCACTGGCTAGCATCCACCGCAGCCCGTTCGTGAAATTCGGTGCGGATAAGCCCTGGGGTCACGCAGGTGACCGATACCCCGGCCGGCGCCAGTTCCGCGGCCAGCCCCTCGGAAAAAGTACGCACCCAGGCTTTATGCGCCGAATAGGTACCCTGCGCGGTACCGGCCGTCATCGAGGAGACGTTGATAATTCCCCCGTAACCGCGGCGCGAAAATTCCCGCGCCGCCGCGTGACATGTGATGAGAACCGCGCGGACCATGACGTCGAGCGCTTCTTCTTCCCGTTCCCATTCGCCGGTAGAAAATTCCTGCCCCAGCCCAAAGCCCGCGTTATTGACGAGCAAACCGATGGGACGCGAATGCTGCGCTACCCGGCGCGCAACCGCACGTGCGTCGTCGTGCCGCGACAGATCTGCCGCGAGGACCTCCACCTGCACCCCGGCAACCTGGCGCAAGTCATGCGCAATAGCCTCCAAACGCGCCCGGTTACGCGCCACGAGCACGAGGTCATTTCCTTCGGCCGCGAGCTGCCACGCAAATTCCAGCCCGAGGCCGGCGCTGGCGCCGGTAATAAGAGCACTTCCCATAACCGCTATGGTAACGTGCCCGCGGCTCCCTACACTGGTGTTATGCGTATTGCCACCTGGAATATTAATTCTGTGCGCGCCCGCGCCGAACGCGCCCGCGCCGTCCTGGAACGCTGGGACCTGGACGCCCTCCTTCTACAAGAAACGAAATGCACGCCCGCGCAGTTCCCGCGCGAAATTTTTGAAGCCGCCGGGTATGAGGTCGCCTGCACCGGCCTCAACCAATGGAACGGAGTCGCGATTCTTTCCCGCGTGGGGATCGCGAACGTGCAGGTGGGCTTCCCCGGGCAGCCCGGTTTTTCTAAGGTCGACGACGACGGCGCCCTCCTCAGCGCGCCCACCGTGGAGGCGCGTGCCCTGGGAGCGCGCCTGGGTACCGGGCCGGACGCGGTCACGGTGTGGAGCCTGTATATTCCCAATGGGCGGGCTTACGGGGATCCGCATTTCCACTACAAGCTGGAGTTCCTCGAGGCACTGCGGGCCGCGGTGAGCGCGCGGCTGGGCGAGGAACCTGACTATCCGCTGCTGCTGGCGGGGGATTGGAATGTAGCTCCGCGCGATACTGACGTCTGGGATATTGATTATTTTCGGAACGACGTAGGCATGTATGTAACCGCGGAGGAACGCGGGGCGCTGGCCGCACTGCTGGAGGCCGGGGTGGAGGATATTACCCGCGCGGCCGAGGGAGCGGATTACACCTTCTGGGATTACCAGCGGCTGCGCTTCCCGAAGAATCACGGGATGCGTATTGATTTCGGTTTTGCTTCCCCGGCGCTGGCCGCCCGGCATACCCGCTCCATCATTGACCGGGACGAGCGGAAGGGCAAAGGTGCTTCCGATCACGTCCCGGTCATTATGGAGTTTGCGGGCTAGGCGGAGGGATTGTGGCGGGCACGGCGCCCCGTGCGGCTTAGGCAGCGGGGCTGTGGCGCGTGCCCACCACGCTAGGCCGCGCGGGTGATCTGGGCGCGGCGCCGGCGGGTACGCAGATACAAAATCCGCGCGCAGCCCAGCCCCGTGGCCGAGGCAATGATGGCGTAGAGGAAGGCGCGGGTGTAATCGCCGTCGTACATAGCACCGATTTGAGCGCCGAGCCGCGGGGCGAAAATAGCGGCCACCGAAAAACCGGTGAAGGCGAGCGCGTAGTTAATGCCTTGCCAACGCGGCCCGAAGCGGTCCATGACGCAGGCGGGCATGATCGCGATGGTGCCACCGTAGCTCAGGCCGAGCGCGAGCAGGCCGCCCGCCAGGAACATCCCGCTGGCCAGGTTGCCGGCACCGCTCGCGGCGCCGAACGTACCCGCTCCCCCGAATACGTCGTGTCCACCCACGATGAGGAGCAGCAAGCCGAAAGCGTCGCAGCAAAAAGTGACTTCGAGGGTGCGGGCATGGCCGAGGCGGTCGGCAAGCCAGCCGAAGCAGAAACGCCCCGCGGTTCCGGCGCAGGCGTAGAGGGAGACGAAAAGCGCGGCGTTGGCCGCGGAGAAGTGGAACATTTTTGCCGCGATGGGAGCCGCATTGGAGACAATCATGAGCCCCGAGAAGGCCCCGGCGATGAAGATGGCGAAAATGAGCCAGAAATCAGGGGTCGCGAGCATTTGGCCGGTGGTGAGGGACGCGCGAGTGGTGAGGGACGCGCGGGTGGTGAGCGAAGCGCGGGCGCGGCCCTCGGGCGCCGGACGTGATTCGGTGGCGGGCGTCGATTCGGTGGCGGGCGCCGGACGTACTTCGGTGGCGGGCGCGGCGGGCGCGGCTACACCCTCCACCGGGGCGGCGCGATAATTTAAGGCCACGACGAGCGCGATCACCGCGTAAAGGCTCGCAAAGACCAGTAAGGTGGTGCGCAAGTCGCTGGAATCGAGAAGTCGCTGGGCCAGGGGCGCCATAACGATGCCAGAGGCACCGTTCACACAGGAAATAATGCCGGAAATAAGCCCGCGCCGGCCCGGGAAGAAACGTAGGGTATTGGAGAGCGCGGAGGTGAGCACCAGGCCCATTCCAATGCCACCGATGAGTCCGTAGCCGAGCACGAAGTGGACCGGGGAACTCGCGCAGGCTGCGCTGGCCCAGCCGATGGCCGCGCAGAGCGCGCCGATTGTTGCCGTCCACACCGCGCGGCCCCGGTCAATAAAGTACCCGCCTAGCAGCATGGGCAATGGGGCGAGGGCATTCGTGAGAGTGTAGGCACCCATCGCCGCGCTCAGCCCGTATAGCTGAGCGGCCGGGAGTTGGAAAATTGAGAAAACGTATGAACACCCGGTGATAAAGGTGAGCAGGCAGGCACAGACGAGCACCCGCCAAGGATGAACCTGACGCATGATTTCTCCGTCGTTACACGAAACCGCCAGCCGCGGCACGGCCAGCGGGTAACGCGGAGGCGGCGAGCCGGCGCACCGGGCGCCGGGCGTCGGCACGAAGCCGCATACCGGGCACGGGCATATGACCCGCACGTCGGGCATAAGCACTCCACCCGCGTTACCTACGGTAGCGTAACTTAGGGGTGGGGTGCAGACCTTGCTATCTCATTATTCGACCATCGGTACCCGTGTGCGAGCTTGCGTTTGACAGCAAGCAACGGGTGAGAAGTATCCACAGAATCGCCAAACGTCGCCCTTGTCCACAGGGCGGTAAAAAGCTCTTTTTTGTGTCCCTATGCCATGCGAGAATGGCGGAGAAGGACGGGGAAAACCACCCGGAACTATGCAATTGAAGGAGCAAAGTCATGAGTTTTGTTAGGGGACGCAAGTTGTTTCCAGACCTTACTTTTACATCGCTTGAAGATGTTCTCAAGCGCAAAGAGGAAATTTTGCGTGAGGTCAGGATGACCCGCGAAGAATTCGACCAGCGCGCTGATAACTACCAGCTCGGACCCGACGAGTCTGACGCTTATTTCGAGATGGTAGGTCTGGATCGTTTCGAGGAGTATTACCGTGGTGAACGAACACTTGGATGAGCATGCCGATAAATTTGCGGCACATCTACAGCTGATTGGGAAGTTGATTGACCCTGAATTTTCACTATCCACGCAGAAGGTTACAAAAGGAGATCTTCCGCTAAAAAGACTGTCGGGGCGCATTTGCGTTGATCGTCTCCTTTTTATCCGTTTCGATTACGAGGTTTTCCTGGATTCCGAAACTGGATCTCTCACTGTTAATGAATCAACGTTCTCGGTCACCCGGGGAGCAAAAAACAGCGAGCCTTTGGCGCGTTGGGACTATATTCGCTCACCACGCTCGAATATTCCCTGCGCGCATATCCAGGTACATGCCCATCGTGACGAATGGACACATGCTTTGCTCCTGGGCGGTCACCATTCCCGTCGCTCTCGCCGGCGCATCAAGAACGAAGCCCGCACTCCCCGTATTGCCGATGTCCATTTCCCGGTGGGCGGGCACAGATTCCGGCCCTGCCTGGAAGAAATCATCCTTTTTGTTATTGACGAGTTCGGGGCCCAATGCACACCCGAAGCCCGCGCAACACTCGAGCAAGGCATGCGGGAGTGGGAGGAGATCCAGCTGAAAGCCGTTGTGCGCGATAACCGTGCCAATGTGCTCCAAGCCCTCGAAGCATAACCACCCGAGAAAAATTGGGGGCCGATAGCGGAAACCAGGCGGCACGTATGGGAATGGCACGTAGAAGACCTCATACGGCCAGAGGGGCCCGTGCACAAAGCTGTATGCACGGACCCCTCTCAGTAAAATAGGCCGCCCGCATAAGAAGCAGCTAGAGCAGCTCCGCCACTTCCGCGATGGAAGGATGCACGTAATCCGGGCGGTAGGGGAAGTTCACGATTTCCTCCTGGGCCGTCGAGCCGGAGAGCACCAGGTGGGTTTGCAGCCCGGCTTCCATGCCCGCGAGGATATCGGTATCCATCCGGTCCCCTACCAGCGCGGTTTCTTCGGAATGTGCGTCAATAAGATTGAGGCCCTTGCGCAGCATCACCGGATTCGGCTTGCCCACGTAATAGGGCTGGCGGCCGGTGGCGGCGGTAATCATGGCGGCCACCGCCCCGGTTGCCGGAATCGGCCCCAGATCGGAAGGACCCGTCACATCCGGGTTGGTGGCAATGAACCGGGCACCCTTATTAATGAGGCGGATCGCGGTGGTAAGCGCTTCAATGGAATAGGTTCGGGTTTCCCCAAGGACCACCACTTCCGGATTGACGTTCGTCATCACGAAACCGACGTTGTACATCGAAGTGGTGAGGCCGGCTTCTCCCACCACGTAGGCACGCTTATTTTCGACCTGATCCGCAAGGAAATTCGCGGTTGCTGCCGCCGAAGTCCAAATATGATCTTCCGGGACGATCAGTCCGGCAGCTTCCAAACGCGCGGAAAGATCACGCCGGGTAAAAATCGAATTATTGGTGAGAACGAGATAGGGGTACTCTTTTTCGTTGAGTTTATTGAGAAAATCCGCGGCACCCGGAAGCGCCTTTTCTTCGTGGATGAGCACACCATCCATATCGGTGAGCCAGTTCTTAATCACTCGTGTCATACCGCCATGATATCGAGTTTCGCAGGTCCCGAAACATGCCGAGGGCCCCGGGCCGGCCGCTCAAGCTCGCGCCTGGCGCAAATATCGATATACGGTGGGCTCGGAAAGATTCATCGCGAGCGCCAGGTCGGTTACCGCACCGCGCAGCTGGAAGAATCCATCCTCGTCGAGCGAACGCACCACTTCCAGGCGTTCGGCTTGGGTGAGGTGGTCCACCGATACGTGATAGCGCGAAAGCACCGACTCCATGGCAGCCGTTTTCATATCAGCAACGGAGGATGCCAAAATTTCCGGCTTTTCCTCCGTCGCCTCCTTGCGCCGTTCGGGATTGGGGAAATACAAGGCCGAAATTTTTTTGACAGTTTCGTCCAGTTGCCGCAGCACGGTTTGGTCAGAATTAAGGCAGAGCATCCCAATGATGCGGCCCCGTCGTCGTATAAAAAATGTGGACGAACGCAAGGTGCGCGCGCGACCCGGCGTAATCGCTTCGTAACCGGTGAGGTAATCGGCCGTGGTTCCTTCGCCGGCACGCAGCACCCGCAACATGAGATCGGTGGCCGGGGAGCCCACAGTACGCTGGGTGACATGCGAGTTGGCGATGGCGATAACCGAATGGTCGAGGTCGCTCACATCGTGGAGCACAACCTCGGTGCTCTCCCCCAGCGCCACCCCGAGGAATTCGACCAGCGGCTTGAAAGAGGCCACATATTCGCTATCTTCCCGGGATATCGCTTTGCCGGAGGTCACCTCGCGGGAGATTACCTCGCGGGAGATTACCTCGTCGGATATCGCTTCGTATTCCGCCGACTCCATGGCACCGGCTCCTTCCTCCGTACGGCCCCATTACTGTATCTTCTGACAAAATATCTTAAATGACGGGCATAGTGCGGGGGTGCGCACTACAGTGAGTGGCACCCCCGATTTTTTACCCCGCTTTACAGGGTTTCTTCGCCCTTGGCGATGTAGGAATCCATCTCCTTATCCGGAACCATATTGCCGCCGGTAATCCACGTGAGGTGCGTGGCACCCGCGAGCTTCTCCGGGGTGAGCCCCGCCCGCTCCAGGTATTCGCTCGCGGCGAGCACGTGGAAGGGGCCCTCGAAGGAGGTCGAGGAGGAAGGCTCGATGCGCAGGCCCTCGGTGTGGGCCAGGAGCGCCACGTTTTCGTACATGGTCTGGTCCTCAACGGTGTAGTAGCCGTCGATGAGGTACTGCATGCGCGAACCCACGAAAGCCGAGGGACGCCCGCAGGCCAGGCCGTCCGCGGCAGTGAGGTTATCAATACCGAAATCTTGCACCGCGATCTCGTCATGCTTGCCGGTCATAACGCCGAGGAACATCGAGGGCGAATGGGTCGGCTCAGCGAAGATGCAGTGGACGTTGTCGCCGAAAACGGTTTTGAGGCCGAAAGCAACGCCGCCCGGGCCACCACCCACCCCGCAGGGGAGGTAGGCGATGAGCGGATGCTCGGCATCCACCGTGACATCCAGGGACTGGAATTGGCCTTGCAGGCGGCGCGCGGCCACCGCGTAACCGAGGAAGAGCGAGGGGGAATTCTCATCGTCCACGAAGTAGGCGGTGGGATCCGATTCGGCTTCCTTGCGGCCCTGCGCCACCGCAACCGAGTAATCCGATTCGTATTCCACCACGTTCACGCCGTGGGAGCGGAGCTTATCCTTCTTCCACTGGCGAGCATCGGCGGACATATGCACCGAAGCCTGGAAACCTAGCTGGGCGGACATAATCCCGATGGATAACCCCAGGTTGCCGGTGGAACCCACCGCCACCTTGTATTGGGAGAAGAACTTTCGCGCTTCTTCGGTATCCAGCTTGCGGTAGTCATCCTCAAGGGTGATGAGGCCGGCTTCCAGCGCGAGTTCTTCGGCGTGCTTGAGTACTTCGTAAACCCCGCCGCGGGCCTTGATCGATCCGGAAATGGGCAGGTGGGAATCAAGTTTCGCCCACAGCTGGCCCGGGATCTCCACTCCCTTTCGTTCGGCGAGCTGAGCCTGCATGGTAGGAACCGCCACCAGCGGGGATTCCAGGATGCCAGCCGTGGGGCGGGCGGCAGGGAAAACCTGCTTGAGGTAGGGGGCCCAGCGCTTGAGGCGCGCTGCGGCGTCGTCCACATCAGCCACGGTGAGGCCGACCTTTGCCAGACCTTCCGCGGCCGGCAGCACCTCCGGATTGAACCAGTCCGCGACCTTGAGATCCACGAGGTCCTGAATAAGCGGGTAGTCCTCCACCCATTGCTCGAGAGTTTTTCCAGCGATAGTTGTCATGACTGAGTCCTTTCTCAGATTAGTTAGTAGATAAGTGCGAGGCGCCACTTCTACGCCATCTCAGCGCAAACCGCAGCCCTACTCCACGCGGCCTTTAGATGACGAGATGAAGCAGCATGGTCATGCACAGGGCCACCACCGAGGCAATAGTGGTACCCACGGTGAGGGTCTTGAGCGCATCCCCCACCGAGATGCCCATGTATTCCTTGTACAGCCAGAAGAGCGAATCGGTTACGTGGGTGAGACCGATGGCGCCGGCGCCCACGGCGATAGCCATAAGCGCGGGACTGAGATCCGGGGATGCTTGCAGCATCGGCAGCACAATACCGGCCGCGGAAATCATGGCGACGGTGGCGCTACCTACCGCGAAGTGCAGCACGATAGCGATGAGCCAGGCGAGGATAAGCGGGCTGACCGGCAAGCTTCCCATGGCGCCCGCGATGGCCTTGTCCATACCAGAGGCCATCAGCACCGCGTTGAAGGCACCGCCCGCACCGATAATGAGGAGCACCCCACCGATGGGCGCGAAAGAAGAATCGGTCACCGACGACAGATCCGAAAGCGACTTGCCCCGCGAAATCCCCAGCGAGAAGTACGCGAAAATCACCGAAATGAGGAGCGCCAAAATCGGGTTACCTACGAGGTCCACGAATTGGCGCACGCCGTTTTCCTCCGGAAGGGTCTGATCCGCAACGGTGCGGCACACCATAATAATGAGGGGCAGCAGAATCGTGAGGAGAGTAATCCCGAAACCGGGCAAGGTGCGCTCCGCTGCATCATCTTTGAGGATGGTTTCGCCCGCAGCAAGCGCGTCACTATGTGCCTCGCTCGGTTCGTGGCCCGGTTTTTCTGCGGCGACGACGCCGCTTACCTGGCCGGCGCGCGCAGCAACGTGAGCACGTTCAAGCTGACGCAGCCCAATTCCGGTGTAAAGCGGGCCGCCGATAAGAGCGGCCGGGATCCCCACAATAAGACCGAGCATAATAACCATGCCGATATCTGCGCCGAGGGTGCCCGCGATAGCGGTAGCGGCGGGGTGCGGGGGCAGGATGCAGTGGACCACCATGAGGGAGATAGCCAGCGGCACTCCTACCCGGATCTTCGAGCACCCCACTTCCTTGGCCACCACGAAAACGAGGGGAACCAGGAGCACGAAGCCCACTTCCACGAAGACCGGAATACCGGCAATCAAGCCGAGGAATGACATAACAATCGGGGCGCGTTTCTCACCGAAAACCCGAAGCATCCCCTTGGCGAGACGTTCGGCTCCGCCGGATACTTCCAGCATTTTCCCGAGAATTGCGCCGAAGCCAATAATAAGAACAAGGAATCCGAGGGTTCCGCCCACGCCTTGTTCGAGTACATCGCCCACTTCCGCGGGCTTCACGCCCGTGACCAGCGCGACAGTAATCGCCGCGATGGTCAGGGCGATCGAGCCGTGTAATTTCAAGCCGACGATGAGCACAACAACGAGCACAATCGCGGCGATGAGGACTGCGATCAGCCCTCCGGTTCCTAGGGTCATCATAACCTCCCGTTAGCGCCACATCAGTGTGGCCTATTCCCAGCCTACACACACGAAGATACTTTTGTCATCATGATAAGTTTATTATCACGCTGTGGCGCAGCTTGCACCAGCCCGAAGTTTTCCGCGGGCATGGCACACTTGAACCATGCCTGTGGATAACCGCCTCGCTTCGGATTCTTTTTCGTTCCCGCACGCGCTCGGAGTTGTCGACGCTGCCGGGCGCTGCACTTTTTCTTATGGGAATACGCGGGAAATATATCCCTACATGTCGGTAACGAAGCTGCTGGTGGCCTGGGCGACCCTTATTGCGGTGGAGCGCGGCCTGGCGGATTTTGACGATCCGGCGGGCCCTCCCGGTGCCACGGTTGTCCATCTTCTCGCACATGCTTCCGGTTTGCCGGAGGAGGAAGGGCCGGTACGAGCAGGCGTAGAGGAGAAACGCATTTATTCGAATTACGGTTTTGAGGTGCTCGGTGATTATTTGGAGCATCAGACCGGGATGTCGATTCAAAATTGGGTGCGTCGTGTTGTTATTGAGCCGCTGCGCCTAAGCTCGGTCGCGGTGGAGGCGAGCCCTGCTTATTCGGCGGTGGGGAATCTGCGTGACTTGGCGCGTTTTTCCGGGGAGTTGCTGCGGCCGCGTCTTATTTCTCCGAAGTTAGCACGCTACGCCCGCGCCGTGCATTTTGATGGATTGCCCGGCTTGCTGCCCGGCTACGGGTGGCAGCGCAATAATACCTGGGGTTTGGGCATGGAGATCCGCGGGGAGAAACATCCCCACTGGACAGGCCCGTCGTTTTCGCCGCGCACCTTCGGCCATTTCGGTCAATCAGGTTCGTTCCTATGGGTAGATCCGGAGCTCGGCAAGGCCGGGGTATTCCTGGGCGCTCAAGCTTTCGGGCGCGAACACCGAAAGTTCTGGCCGGCACTAACCGAGGAGATGCGCGGCCTATAAAAATAGCGCCCGCGGCAGGTGCTCCTACCACGGGCGCTATTTCTAAGGGACTCGCTCAGAGAGCTACGATTTTATTCTTCACCTTCGCCGTTCGGGGAAACGAGAATCTTAACCGCGGTTTCGTTGCGGTTGATGAGGGTATCGAAGCCCTTGTCTACGAGGTCTTCCAGGTTGATCTTGCCGGTGATGAACGGGGAGACGTCGATCTTACCCGAGGCAACCAGTTCAATTGTTTGCGGGTGGGTGTTCACGTAGGCGATGACGCCGCGCACATCCAGTTCCTTCATGACCACGGAGTGCATATCAATATTCGGCTGGTGTCCCCAGATGGACATATTGACGAGCACGCCGCGCGGCCCGAGCGCCGCGATGAGCTGGTTGAGTACCACGTCCACCGAGGTGCATTCGAAGGCAACATTGGCACCTACACCACCGGTGAGCTTCTTGGTTTCCTCCACGATATCGACTTCGCGGGGATCCCAGGCGTAGTCGACCACGCCGGCATCGACGGCGCGCTGGCGGCGCAGTTCGGAGAGTTCCGACACCGCGACCGTAAGCCCCTTGGCCTTGAGGACCGCACAGCAGAGCACACCGATGGGACCGGCACCGCCCACCAGGGCGAAGTTGCCTTCCTTGACGTCGCCGCGATCCACGCCGTGCACGGCCACGGAAAGCGGCTCGATGAGCGCGGCTTGGTCGAGCGGGATGTTATTCGGGATTTTGTGAACCCAGCGCCGCTTGACGACGATGTTTTCGGCAAGCCCACCACCGCGGCCGCCCAGGCCGATGAAGTTCATATCGGGGGACAGGTGGTAGGTGGTCGATTCCGGGCCGGTGTCCACGCTATCGCGGATAATATACGGTTCGACGACGACGTGGTCGCCAGCTGCAAGGTCCGTCACGCCTTCGCCTACTTCGGCGACGACGCCGGACATTTCGTGCCCGAGGGTAACCGGTACTTCCTCACCGGAAATCGGATGAGGATGGCCTTCCGCGGGACAGAAGATGGGGCCGTCGAGATATTCGTGAAGGTCGGTTCCACAGATACCGCACCAAGCAACCTTGACCCGCACAGTGCCGGGCTCTAGCGGCTGCTCTTCGATATCTTCGATGCGAATGTCGTGATTACCGTAGTAACGCGCTGCTTTCATATCTCCTCCATTGGGTAGACCGTGCGCGGTTGCGCGCCTTTTAGTTTACTCTACGACGACGCATTTTTGAGGTCCAGGCCACTTTTTCGCTTGACGCTGGATTGGAGGCACGCCCTTGCTTTTGAGCTGAAACGAATGACCCTACTAACCACGGCCCCCAGCAAGTACACCACTCCCGCATCTATCACAAGGTGCGGCCGAGAGCTATGGGCCCGAAGCAATAGTGAGCTCGGCCCGGGGTTAAATGTGTGTGGGGTGTTACCCAACCGAGTAACACCCCACACACAATAA